>CAZPAT010000177.1:0-3268 GCA_964584485.1 uncultured Bifidobacterium sp. | reverse complement strand
CGCCACGACGAACGACTGCACCCAGCTCATGGGATGACGGTACGTGCTGCGTCGCCCGCCCGCAGCCTCCGGCACCGCGGTCGGTTCACGCGACCGAACCCGCTTTGCGGCTCGGGCCGCGGCAGGCAGGCTCTATCCATGGCAGGCGAGGATGGCTTCCACACCGCGCGCGACCGCGCCCGACCGGAGTTGCTCTGGTTCATGCGCAACGAGGACGTCCTCGAGCGCTGGCCGGTGATTGCGGAGCCGTGGGCGCGCCGCGTCGAGGACCGGCGGCAGGCGGAGGTGAACCCGCCCGACCGGGACATCACCTACCTGCACGGTGCCGGCCGCTAGGGCGCCGTGCGCTAGAGCGTGAAGACGAGGACGATGCCGGCGATGATGGAGCCGGCAATGCTCGTCGCGACGATCGCGGCGGCAAGCCCAGCGCCCAGGAGGGCCCTGCCCGCGGTCATCTCCCGGGGCCCCGGGCCACGGCTCCTCATGTGAGGTGCACCAGGTCGCGCGCGGGGTCGATGCCCCACCGGCCGGCGACATCCACCAGGTCGTCCTCCATGGGCCATGAGTCGGGCATCGGCTCGCCGGAGTGCCCGGGCGTGCCGCCCTTCAGCGGCATGCATCCGTGGTTGTCGCCCAGGCGGTCGATCTCGGCCAGGTCATCCGCGGTCAGGGCGATCTCCACCGGCGTGGTCGCGAGCTCACGCCTCTGGTCCTCCACCGTCTTGTGGTTCTCCCCCGCCTCCTGGATAAAGGTGGGGACCACCGAATGCACGCCCTGCTGGGCAAGTGTCCACTGGGCTGCCAACTGAAGCGGCGTAAGCCCGTGGCGGTCGGCGATCGGCGCGACCTGCGCCAGGCGACGGCGGCCCTCGGCCACCCAGCCCGCGGGCCGGTAGGCGCGATGATCGCCGGGCATGAGGGCATCCTCGTCGGGCAGGTCGCCATGGAAGATGCCGCCGTAGTCGACGACGCGCGCCAGCACCTTCACCCCCTTCGCGTCGAGGGCCGGAAGGGCCATCTTCCCGGGCCACGGCTCGAACGGGTTCAGGATGATCATCGCCCAGTCCATCTCGTCGCCGTACATCTCGACGCATCCGATGAGGTCGAGCGTGAAGCCGTTGGCGGGCCCGGGGGCGATGCCGATCATCCGCGCGAGACCCTCTGCACGCAGGTCCGACATCGCACGCCAGACGGTCTCGTTCGTGTAACCGATGCGATCCGGGTTGTGCAGCATGACCAGGTCCACGTGATCGGTTCCCAGCCTGTCGAGGCTGGCCTCCATCGCGCGGAACAGGTAGGCCCGGTAGTCGTCCTCCCCGCGCAGCCCCGGATCGGTGAAGCGCGGGTATCCGCTGGAACCGCGGCGCACGCCGTCGACGAAGTCGTGGCCGATGGCGCTCGCGATGCAGAATTCATCCCGCGGCAGGCCGCGGATGGCACGCCCCACGATGCGGTCCGCCTCGCCCTCGGCGTACACATCCGCCGTCACGACCGCGCGGATGTCCGCGCCCGGACGGATCAGGGCCTCCAGGCGGGCGTCGTCCAGCGGCTCGCCGAAGTGCATGACGCGACCGCCGCTCCACGCGCCGATCGCCGTGTGTCCGATCTCAGCCATGCCCCGATTGTGGCACCGACCGTTCGGGCGGGTCGGGCCGATCGTCCCACCAGCGGGTGCGTGATGACCCGGTTAGGCCCCGCTGCCTGTGCGGACGCGGATCTGCTCACCCGCTGCGACGACCACGTCGCCCTGCCGCAACTGGCGCCCGCGGCGGTCCTCGGCCTCGCCGTTCACCGTCACGCCGTCCGCGAGGAGAGCCTTCACGTCACCACCGCCGCCGGCGAGCCCGGCGAGCTTCAGCAGTTGCCCCAAGCGGATCATGTCGCCGCGGATCGCGATGTCGCGCATGAACCGGACCATACGCGTCGGGCGCGATACCGTCCCCCGTGGTGAGCCGAGCGCGCTGGATCCTCATCGCCCTTGCGGGCGGCGCAATCATGGCCCTCTCCGTCGTCGTCGCCGGCATGAGCCAGGGCGCCTCGGAGTTCTGGGGCGGATACGAGGGCGCCCTCGCGCGGGTGCAGGCTGAGGACTGGTGGAGCCTGTGGGTGCTGCCGGGCCTGCTGCTGGCGCTCGTAGCTGGACTCGGCATCGCCATCCGCCTCTCCCCCGCCTGGCGGCGCTCGCCTGGCGACAGCGCGCAGCGCAGCATGTACCTGTGGGCCGGGCTGCTCGTCCTCGCGGTGTCCCTGTGCTCGCCACTCGCGGTGATCGCCCAGGGCGGCCTGCTCTCCGCTCATATGGTTCAGCACGTCCTCATCGGCGCCCTCGCGGCGCTGCTGGTGCTGCTGGCCGTGCCGCGGGCCGCCCGGGGCACGCGCCGCCGCCGCCCGGTGCTGGCGGTCATCCTGCACCCGGCGGTCGCGTTCCTCCTGTGGCTCGGTTCGACCATCGCGTGGCTGGTCCCCGACCTGCATCACGAGGTGCTGTACCGCCCGTGGGTGTGGGTGCTGCAGCAGGTGGCCGTGTTCGTGGGCGGCATCATCCTGCTCGCGCCTGTCACTGACCGCATCGTCGATCCGCCCGCGTGGTTCCGCACCGGTGCCAAGTGCGCCTACATGATCGGCGTGTGGTTCGCGGGCGTCGCCATCGCCAACGTCTATTGGTTCTCAGGCACGCCGTTCTACGAGTCGCACGAGGCGGGCGCCGCCGCATTCGGGTTCTCGGCACTCCAGGACCAGGCCAACGCCGGGACGGTGATGATCCTCGCCCACTGCGCGATCACGTTCGGGGCCATCGCCATCCTGTTCTTCCGCCATGCATCCGAGCGGGGGCTGGAGCAGCGGCTGATCGAGGCCGGGATCCCGGAGGACGAGGTCCACCGGGCCACCTTCGATGGGGTCCTACCCGAGTTGGCTGCGCAGGCCGGGGTACCGCTGCGAACCCGGACCGGGCTCGACTGATGAGGGCCCGCGTCGCAGTGTGGGCAGTCCTCACCGCGGGGCTCATCGCGTCATCGTCGGCGGCGGCCCACGCGGCTGCCCTGCCGCTTCGGCCCGTCCCGGGCGAGGCGTTCTTTGGCGAGGTCATCGCCCGGGGGCCTGTGGCAGCGCGTACCGCCACCGTCTCCAGCCGCGGAGTGATCCGCCGCGTGGACGCCCGCCGGGGCGTCGCGCGCGCGCGGGTGTCGGGACCCGTCGGATTACGGGGCGTCTCGGTGGTGATGCGGCGCGCCGACGGCAGCACGGCGGCCGTGCGGCGATCCACCGG
>CAZPAT010000176.1:0-3269 GCA_964584485.1 uncultured Bifidobacterium sp. | reverse complement strand
GCAGCATGCGCACCAGCAGGGGGTAGGTGGTCTCGTTGTGCACGATGAACCCGGAGTCCAGCGCCAGGCGCTCGCCCGAGGGCCCGGTCACCCGGGTGGTGTGCACGTGCCCACCAATCCGGTCGTCGCGCTCGAACACCTCCACCTCGTGCCGTCGGTTGAGCAGCCACGCAGCACCGAGGCCCCCGATCCCGCTGCCGATGATCGCGACGCGCGCCACGGTCAGCACGCTACCGATGCGACGGCGCGGCACACCGGGGTGCGGCTACCCTGCGCCTTCGATGAGCACCGCGGAGCCCGGAAACACGCGACCGCCCCTCGTCGGCACCGTCCGCGACAAGCCCCTCACCTCTGCCCGCATCATCACGCTGGCGGCGATCGTGATCCCACCGCTCGCGCTGCTGTCGGTGACGGGCCTGCTGTGGGGCGTGGCGGTCGGCCCCGTGGACCTCGTCATGTTCGCCGTGATGTACGTGGCCTGCGGGCTTGGCATCACGATCGGCTTCCACCGGCTGTTCTCGCACCGGGCGTTCAAGACCACGCGGTTCATGACCGCCGTGTGGGCGATCCTCGGGTCGATGGCGCTGCAGGGCCCCGTGACGCAATGGGTGACCGACCACCGCAAGCACCATGCCCTCTCGGACCGCGAGGGTGACCCGCACTCACCCCACCACGGGCACGAACCGGGATGGAAGGGCGTGATCAAGGGCCTGTGGCACGCCCAGGTCGGATGGCTGCTCACCACCAAGGGCCTCGAGCGGGGAGAGCGGTACGGACGCGATCTGTACGCCGACCCACTCATCCGGCGCATCGACCGGCTCTACATGCTGTGGCTGGCGCTGTCACTGGGTATCCCGGCCCTCGTGGGCTTTGCATGGAGCGGCGGCTCCGTGTGGATGGGGTTCCAGTGCTTCATCTGGGCGGGCCTCCTGCGGGTGTTCGTGTTCGACCACCTCACGTGGTCGGTCAACTCCATCTGCCACATGTTCGGGCGCCGCGACTACGCGACCGACGACGAGAGCCGCAACTTCTGGCCACTCGCCATCCCCGTGTTCGGCGAGGCCTGGCACAACAATCACCACGCGTTCCCGGGATCGGCCCGCCATGGGCTGCACTGGAAGCAGATCGACCTCTCGTGGGCGCTCATCTACGGCATGGAGAAGGTCGGGCTGGTGTGGGACGTGAAGGTGCCGACCGAGGAACGCCAGGAGATCCGCCGGGCGAAGGCCCGGGGGGCGCAGGCCGGCGACGGCGCCTAGGGCCTACGCAACGACGAGGCCGGCCCGCCCGAGGGCGGCCTCCACGTCGCGAAGCCACTCCCCCGCACGCGGCAGCGCCACCAGCCGATCGTTCCGCCGCAGGGCCACCCCGTGGACCGCACCCGGGATGCGCCGGTAGGTGACTTCCGCCCCTGCGGCCCTCAGGCGATCGGCCCCCCGCAGCGAGTGCGCGGGGCGCACGCCCGGCACCCCGGGGATCCAGCCGTCGATGCTTCCATGCAGGATCGTCACGCGATCGCCGCGGAGTGGCCGCAGCGACAGCTCCTCCGGAATCCACGGGGCCAGGGCGATCAGGTCCCTCACCCGGTCGTCCCGGGCGCAGGCGATGGACACCGCTCCACCCATGGAGAACCCCAGCATCACCACGTCGCGAGCCGCGGGCACGGCATCCAGTGCCGCGTGTCCGTCCGCGATACAGGAGGGCAGCATCTTCCATGACCGCGTCCGGTACCGCACCTCGGCGAACCCCGCGTCCGGCACGCGCGGCGCCAGGCGATCCACCAACCACTCGATCGTGGGGCTCCAATTCCCGGGCCGCGGGCGGGCGCTGCCGCCGTTCACGCACATCACCATCACGTCCGACCCCGGGCGAACAACGCGCATGTGCGCCCCGGTGGCAAGGGAAATCTCCTGCATATGGAGAGGCTAGCGAGGTAAGGGTCCTGTAATGGCCGCAACAGACCGTGCGCGCGTCGCCGATGGGCTGTCCTAGCATCGCCCCCCGTGCGCTACCCCATCGCAATCGCGGCAGCCGCCTCGGCCTGCCTCGCCGCCGCCGGTCCGGTGCTGGCACAGGCCCAGGCGCCCTCGCCCGCCGGCGGTGCCGCACCCGTACCGGTCACCTCGCCGACCCCGGCGACCACTGCGGTCACGCCTGTCCTCGGGCAGTCACGCCTCACACCCGAGCAGATCGCATCGTGGTTCGCGAAGCAGGGCGTGACTCCGGCGATCACGATCCCGATAACCGACCTTGCCCGGATCTTCGTCGACGAGGGCAACGCGCAGAACGTCCGGGGCGACATCGCGTTTGCGCAGTCCGTCCTGGAAACCGGCTGGTTCCGCTACCGGGGCAGCATGGTCAAGCCCACCGACAACAACTACTCCGGGCTCGGCGCATGCGATTCATGCTCCGAGGGCAACCGCTACGCATCGCCGACAGCCGGCGTGCGGGCACAGATCCAGCATCTGTGGGCCTATGCCGATCCCGAGGCGGACCCCGCCCGCGTCGCACGGCCGTTGACCGACACGCGAATGCACTACGTGAACCCGTACGGCCGGGCGCCGACGTGGGAATCGATGGGTGCCGGGAACTGGGCGACCGACCCGGGCTACAGCGCGAAGGTGCTCGGCCTGTACGCGGAGATGCTCCGCCACAACGGACTCGCGCCGCAGACCACCACGCTCGCGAAGCAGGAGCCCGCATGCACGGACACCTTCTACGAGCAGGCCACGCGGACCATCACCTGGGATCGCAGGCGATCCGCCTACAAGGTCGTGAGCAGGATCCGGGTCTTCGAGGACACCCAGCAACGCTGCCGCACCGACCTGACCTTCATCTACCGCAACCCTGACACCAAGGTCACGCTCGCCCAGAAGGCGGGGTCATCCCTCGGCTATCGCAAGCTGACGGGACGGAACTTCAATGCACCGGTTCTCTCATGGCCACGTGCCCGCGAGATGCGCTTCACCTCTGGCGATGCCTCCGGGAAGGGGCGGAGGAACGCGCGGCTCGTCCTGGTCAGCTACATCCGGAAGACCGCGAGCATGCCGGCGGACCCCGCGGGCATTGAGTTGCTCATCGTGCGACGCATTCCACGCGACCCCCGCATGGCGGCATCAACGGCGAATCCACTGTCCCCGCAGCGCAACGCACTCCGCGGCTCCATGGCCTGGGCGACGGTCTCCTGAGCCCCGGCGCCGGGGCCGACGGCATCAAGCGGGCGACCGGGCTCGAACCGGCGACCCTCAGCTTGGGAAGCTGATGCTCTA
>CAZPAT010000175.1:0-3282 GCA_964584485.1 uncultured Bifidobacterium sp. | reverse complement strand
GGGTGGCGCCGTACTACGGCTGCCAGCTGCTGCGCCCGTCGTCGGTGATGGGCTTTGAGGACCCGGACCGACCGCAGAGCCTGGAGCGCCTGATCACGGCGCTGGGCGGCGAGGTCGCCGACTACGACGGCAAGACGCGCTGCTGCGGCTTTCCGATCATCCTCGCCCGCGAGGAGGTCGCGCTGAAGGAGTCGCACGTGGCCCTGTCCGGCGCCCGTGACGCCGGTGCCCAGGCCATGGTGACCCCGTGCCCGCTGTGCCACCTGGCCATGGACGCCTACCAGCGCAAGACCGAGCAGCTGATGGGCGAGGAGTACGCCATGCCGGTGCTCCACCTGCCGCAGCTGATCGGCCTGGCCCTGGGCCTGCCGACGCAGTCGATGGAGTTCAAGCGCCACTTCACCCCGGTGGACGACGTCCTGCAAACCGTCGGCGCCTAGGGACTGTCCCCAAAGGGGACTGTCCCTGGGGTTCGGACCAGGGGACTGTCCTTGGGGTTCGGATAGGGGACTGTCCCCGGGGTTCACGCCCCGCGACATCGAACGGCCCGGGCCTCCCCCGGGCCGTTCGCGTCTCACGGGAACATCGCCGCGCCGCACCGGTCGCCTAGATTGGTGGCGTGCGACCGGTTCCGCTCACACGGGCATCCATCGGCGAGATGCCGGACTGCTGCGCGGCATGCGTGTTCTGGCAGACGCTCCGGGGCGACAGCGACGAGACGGGCCGCGACCGCTGGGCGCACCGCACCGAGCGGTCGTTCGGCCCCTGGGGACGCATGCTCCGCGACGGGGACGCCGTGCTCGGGCTGCTGCAGTACGGCCCGGCGCGGGCCTTCCCGCGCGCCCAGGTGCTGCCGGCCGGCCCGCCCGACCGGGATGCGGCCCTCATCACGTGCGCCTACGTCACCGGCGACGACCCCGCAGGTGCCATCGAACGCCTGGTGCTCGAGGCCCTCGCCGACGTCAAGGGCCGCGGCATGGCTGCGATCGAGGCCTTCGCCATGCGCTACCCCGACGAGATCGCGCCGGAGGAGCGCGCCGCGCTCAATCACACGCTGTTCGACCTGGCCATGCTCGAGGGCATGGGCTTTCGCGCCGTGCGCACCCGCGGCCAGGTGAGCCTGATGCGCATCGACCTCGGGGGCGCGGTTCCCGGGCTCGCCGAGCGCGCGCGTGCCGTGGTCGGCGATCTGCGACCCGTGCCCGGCGGTACCCCCCTGCCCGCATGATCGCGCGACTGGCCGCGGTGGCGGTGGCCGTGCTGGCCCTGCTGGCGGCACCCGCCGCCCTGCTGGCAGATCCGGCAGTGGAGGCCCTGGAGCAGGGCTCGGCCTACGTAAGCCCCATCGTCGCCGGGGCGGACGCCCCGGATGCCCAGGCACGGCTGCAGGAGGTCGCGGACGAGCTGCAGCGCGGCGGGCGCCCCGTGCGCATCGCCGTGGTCCCCGGCCCGGTCGGTTCGTCATCCATGCGTGCCTATGCCGGCGCGCTCCGTCGCGAACTGGGCTTCGGTGGGCTGGTCGTGGCCGTGGCCCCCAACCGCGGCATCGGGCTGGCCGGGCCGCGCAGCCAGGGGGCGATGACGCGCGACCTGCGCGAGGCCCGTGTGGGTGCCATCACCGATCCGGTGCGGCGCGCCGACGCCGCCGCACGCGCCGCGGCGGGGCCGCTGCTCGCGCCGCCCGCCAGCGACGCCGCGCGCGCGCTGCTGGCCCTGCTCGGCATCGCGCTGATCGGCGGGGTGTGGGCCGCGGCGTTCGGGATACGGCGGAATCGGCGCGTGCGGCGCGACACGCTCGTGGACGTGACCGCGCGCGCGCGGGTTCGCCTGGACGCCATCGGGGCGCGCCTGGACGCCCTGGCGGTACTGCCCGGGCACCACGCGCGCGCCGACGACCGCCTGGATGCGGCCACCCGCGTGGCGCGGCGGGCGCAGGCCGAACTCGACCGGGTCACCGCCCCCGAGCACCTCCCCGCCGTCGAGGAGCAGGTGAATGAGGCCTTCGCGCTCCTGCGCGACGCCGAGAGCGCGGCCGGGGTTGAGCCGCACGAGGACATCTTCGGTGGGCTCTGCCGGTGCGATCCGGCGCACGGACCCGCCACCGGCGAGGCCATGATGCGTCCGGATGGGGCGGTGCGGCCCGCGTGCACGGCCTGCCGCGAGGCGGCGGATGCCGGGCACCCGCGGATGCGGCGGATGCTTCCCTCCTCAGGCGGGCCGGTGCCCTACGACGCCCGCGCGGAGGACATCACAGCCAGCCCTTCATGACGAGGCTCTCCGCGATCTGCACCGCGTTGGTGGCCGCGCCCTTGCGCAGGTTGTCTGCAACGATCCACATGGCCAGGCCATTGGGGTGCGATGCGTCGGCGCGGATGCGCCCGATGAACACCTCATCCCGACCCTCGGCGTCGCGGGCAAGCGGGTAGGTACTGCTGGCCGGCTCGTCGCGCACCACGGCGCCGGGGGCCAGCATCAGCAGCTCACGCGCCGCATCGGCCGTGATCGGCTCGGTGGTCTCGATGTGCACCGCCTCGGAGTGCGAGCGCATCACGGGCACGCGCACGCAGGTGGCCGACACCGCAAGGTCCGGCAGGTGCAGAATCTTGCGGGTCTCGTTGGCCACCTTGACCTCCTCGCCCGTGTAGCCGCTGTCCTCGAACACGTCGATGTGCGGCAGCACGTTGAAGGCGATGGGGTGCGGGTAGACCGAGGGCTCCGGTTCGGCACCGGCCAGGTTCCCGGCGGTCTGCGACCGGAGTTCCTCGATGGCGGCCACGCCCGTGCCGCTCACCGACTGGTACGACGACACGATCACCCGCTCGAGCCCCACGGCGTCGGCGATGGGCTTCAACGCCACCACCAGTGGCGCCGCCACGCAGTTCGGGTTCGCGATGATCCCCTGGTGCCCCTCGATGTCGCCCTCGTTGACCTCGGGCACCACCAGCGGCACGGCGGGATCCATGCGAAAGGCCGATGAGTTGTCGATGACCACCGCCCCGGCCTCGACCGCGGCGGGGGCGAAGTCGCGCGAACGCGTGCCCCCGGCGGAGAACAGGGCGATCTGGATGCCCTCGAAGGAGTCCTCGGTGAGCTCCTGCACCTCGAACGGCTTGCCCAGGTAGTCCACCACGGTGCCGGCACTGCGCGCTGACGCCAGCGGGCGCAGTTCGGTGACCGGGAAGCCCCGCTCCTCGAGCACGCGGATCATGGTGGAGCC
Source organism: uncultured Bifidobacterium sp. (assembly GCA_964584485.1). Taxonomy (GTDB): domain Bacteria; phylum Actinomycetota; class Thermoleophilia; order Miltoncostaeales; family Miltoncostaeaceae; genus SYFI01. Next base: position 65 of record CAZPAT010000175.1, on the reverse strand, counting down.
GACGGCGCCGGTGGCGCCGACCACGGCCACGTTAAACACCGCGGCGCTCCGCCTCGCTGGCCAGG
>CAZPAT010000174.1:0-3293 GCA_964584485.1 uncultured Bifidobacterium sp. | reverse complement strand
CCAGCCCACCACGCGCGAGGCGTCGCCGATCTCCGCGCCCACGCGCACGGGCAACGCGGTCTCCGACCGCCGCGGGCGCGCGGTCATGCGGATCTCGGGCGGGTCCACGTCCACCCGCACGCGTCCGGCGCCGAAGACGTCGTCGGGACCCGGCAGCCCGAGGTCCAGGGCCTGCGTGGCGAGCAGGTCGCCGAGGGCCGGGAGGTCGAGTGGCGCGCCGGCCCGGCGGCGGGCCGCGATGAGCAGCGCGATGGCCCCCGCGGCATTCGGGGCGGCGTTCGACGTTCCCCCGACCGAGCGCGGGCCGGTGGGCGTCTGCACCCGCGTGTTCGTGGGGGCCGTGATGTCGGGCTTGAGGCGCCCGTCGTCGGTGGGCCCGCGCGAGGAGTACGCCTTGATGGCATTGCTCTTCCACTCCACGGCGCCCACGGCGATCGCGCCATCGGCATCGCCCGGGGTGGGGATGCTGCCCGGTCCGGGATCGCCGAGGGCATCCATGGGGATCTCACGCGAGAACATGGTGAGCGTGCCCGGCGGAGGCGGGCCCCCGGCCAGCGCCACGCGCACCCGGAACTGGCCGCCATCGCCCGACGGGATACCGGTGAGGCGCTCCGCCGGGGGTGCGCCCGCCAGCTGGGAGTCGCGCGATGCGGCCACCGCGGCCCACCCGCCCGGCGTCAGCTTCTCCAGCACGAGGTCCAGGTCGGTCACCTCGGCGCCCTCGGGCTGGTCCCAGGACAGGGCGAACGTGATGGGCTTCCCGGGCGCGACGGGGAACGACCACCCGGGGGTGCGCGGCCAGTCGAGCACATCGTCCCCATCGCCGTCCGCCCAGGTGCCCTCCCAATGGCGCTCGGCGTAGTTGCCCGCGGAGTTGACCCACGCGATTCCCGCCGCCGCGGCGCGGTCAACGGCCTGGGCGGCGGCCCCGGTGCCGTCGAACGGCCCCTCGAGGAAGCTGTTGCTGTGGACCACGACATCCGGGCGACGCGCGATGAGCCAGTCCACGGCGGCCTGGAAGTCCTGCTCGGTGTGGTAGTTGACGAACAGGTAGCGGGCGGCAGGCGCGAAGTCGTACACCGTCTGCGCCACGAGCTCCCCATGATTGGTGGGGTTGCCGTAGGCATTCCGGCCGGCGAAGCCCCACGCCGGGTCGAAGCTGGCCGTCTCGAGCCGCGACGAGGGCGGAAGCTCCTTCCGACGCTGCAGCCCGACGATGCGCGAGATGGGCCCGAAGCCCAGGTCGAGTACCGCGATGGTCACACCGCGGCCGTCACGGGCGAGCGACTGGAGCGCGTCGGCGCCGATGCGCTCGAGGCCCTCGCTCAGCACGGGGCCGGCCACGGGCGTCACCTTCGCGCCCGGGTCCTCCTCGGGATCCGTGGCGGGGACGCCCCCGGGCGCCGGGTACGCCGCTGCCACCCCGGGCAGGCGACCGATGGCCGCGATCCGCCCCGCCGGTGCATTCACCTGCATCATCGCGCCGCTCCGTCGCACGACCGGCAGCGCCGCCGCGCGCAGGGCCGCGGCCACGGCGTCGCCGTGGCCCCGGCCGGCGATCACGGTGACGGGGCCCGCGTCGGGTGTGCCCTGGACGGGCACGGCACCCGCCAGCGCCAAGGCGGCGGCAAGCCCTGCGACGCGGGCGATCACCGGCGGGTCACCGTGCGGCGCACGACCGCCTCGTTGCCGGCGAGGTCGCGTGCACGCACCTCGATGCGGTTGCGCCCGTCGCGCAACCAGATGCGCTGCGCGAGGGTGGGGCCGGGACGCGTGCGCATGACACGGCCGTTCAAGCGGAGCTCCACCGCGGCCATGGTACCGGCATCGGTGGCCCGCACCCTCACCACGGGGCGTCGCCCGGACGGCACGACGAGCCGCACACGCGGGCGCACCACGTCCACGCGCGCCATGCCCGCACCGGTCGCCGCGCGGTCATCCAGCCGCTTCGCCCGCCGCAGGATCTCCGCGCGCAGGGCCCACACGTCGCTGCGCGCCCCGGTGGCGATCCGCTCGTCGCGGATGAGGGCGGCGGCACCCGCCACGTGCGCCGTGGATGCGGAGGTGCCCGCGGTTCCCGGGAAGAGCCGATTGGACGTGACGTACGTGGGCCCCACCAGGTCAGGCTTGGGGCGACCATCCTGGGTGGGGCCGCGCGACGAGTAGCGCTCGGGCGCCGTGCCGCGCCAGCTCACCGCCCCCACCGAGAGAGAACCCAGGGCGTCACCGGGGGTCGCCACGCTGCCATCCGCGGTCGCGGCCGCCCCGAAGCCGACGGTGCGCGAGAACACGTCAACCGGCACCTCGGCGCCCGCGGTGCGCATCACCACCAGGCGCCACGCGCCTCCGTCCACCGCCACGGGTGGCGTGCGACGGCTGCGGTCGCTGCGGGCCACCTCGGCCCATGACCCATCCCCACGCAGGCGCTGGACCAGGAGGACCGCTTCGACGCCTGCGCCGCTCCAGCCCAGCCCGAACGCCATCGTCTCGCCCGGTCGCGGGCTGATGGGGATCTCGGTACCCGCAGGCCCGGGCACGCCCCGCCAGTGCCGCTCGCCAAAGTTGCCCGATGAATTGACCCACAGCACACCGCGGGCCGCCGCGCCGTTGACGGCCTGGGCCAGCACGCCGCTGCCGTCGAACGGTCCACCGAGGATGCTGTTCGAGTGGCTCACCACCGGGATGCCGCTGGCCACGATCCACTCGACGGCACGGACGAAGCCGCCGATGTCGTCATAGTTCACGAGCACGAGGCGCGCACCCGGGGCGACATCGTGGACGATCTCGGCCATCCTGGTGCCGTGCTGGGTGCGCCCGCCGAGGTTGTCGCGCCCCTCCAGGCCGTGGACCGGGTCGAACGAGCGGGTCTCCATCGACGAGAGCGGCGGCAACTCGCCGGCGGCGATGGACTCGGCCAGGCCGCCGAAGCCCTGGTCCAGCACCGCGACCGGCGTTGCCGCGCCCGTGATGCCGCGCGCCCACGATGCATCCGCTCCCATGCGGAAGACGCCCTGCGACACGACGCCGAGGGCGGGGGCTGAGGAGGCGGCCGCGAGCAGCACGGCCCCTGCCATGCGCGCGAGGAGGCCTGGCATGGAGGTGCAGGTAAGCAAACGGCCCGGGTGGCGCATCGCCACCCGGGCCGTCGGGCACATCACGATGAGGTCGCCGCTACGAGAGCGAAACGGACCCGCCGGCCTCCTCGACCTGCGACTTGATCTGCTCGGCCTCCTCCTTCGCCACGCCCTCCTTGATGGTGCCGGGGGCGCCATCGACGAGGTCCTTGGCCTCCT
>CAZPAT010000173.1:0-3301 GCA_964584485.1 uncultured Bifidobacterium sp. | reverse complement strand
CCGATCATGATGTCCAGCACCAGCGCAGGCAGCAGCGCGTACAGGGTGATCTGCACCAGGATGGGGGCCTGATCGCGCCGGATCACCCCGAAGCGCTGCAGCAGCACCCCGATGGCGATCATGATGAGCGCCGAGAAGGCGGTCTCGATCACGGGAAGGAGCGGCCCACCAGGTACACGGCGCCGGCCGCCAGCAGATTGGGCCGACGCAGGCGGGCGCCCTCCAGCGGCCGGCCGCGCTCATCCAGCAGCACGCGCCGGATGGTCATGAGGTCCTCGCGCTCCAGCAGGGTCTCGAAGTCACGGATGGTGCACAGGTGGATGTTGGGCGTGTCGTACCAGTGATACGGCAGCGACCGGCTGGTGGGCATGCGCCCGCGGGCAGCGAGCGACCAGCGCAGCCGCCAGTAGCCGAAGTTGGGGAACGACACGATCCCCACATGCCCGACGCGCATCATCTCGTGCAGCACCAGCGCCGGCCGGTGCGTGGCCTGCAAGGTCTGGGACAGGATCACCACGTCATAGGCGTCGTCGTCCACGTCGCCCAGTCCCTGGTCGATGTCGGCCACCACCACGGGAACGCCGCGGGCCACGCAGGCGTGGAAGCCCTCATCCGAGATCTCGACGCCGGCGCCCGAGCACTCCTTCTGGCGGATCAGGTGATCCAGCAGCACGCCGTCGCCGCACCCGAGGTCGAGCACCCGCGAACCGCGGGGGACCATGGCGGCGACGACATCGAGATCGGGACGAAGGGCCATCCCGCGCAGGCTACCCGCCGCACCCCGGGGACAGTCCCTCCCCCCGGGGACTGTCCCCGGGGGGAGGGACTGTCCCCTAGATGCCGCGCTCGTCCGCCGTGCGGGCCAGGAAGGCCTCCACCGTGCGGTGGTACTCGGGGATGTCCAGCAGGAACGAGTCGTGACCCCATGGGCTCTCGATGTCGCGGAAGGTGACCGGGACGCGCCAGGCCTGCAATTGGCGCACGATCTCGCGTGAGTGCTCGGTGTCGAAGCGCCAGTCGGAGTCGAACGAGACGACGAGGAAGCGCGTGGGGGAGCCCTCCAGGCGGGCGCCCACCTCGGCCGGGTCGGCGAAGGCGTCGAAGTAGTCCATGACGCGGGTCATGTACAGGTACGTGTTGGCGTCGAACCTCTTGAGGAACGACTCGCCCTGGTGCTGCAGGTACGACTCCACCTGGAAGTCCACGCTGAAGTCGAAGCGCGGGGCGTCACCGTGCTGCAGGCGGCGCCCGAACTTCTCGCGCATTGACTCCTCGGACAGGTACGTGATGTGGGCCATCATCCGGGCGATCGACAGCCCGGTGTCGGGTGCGCGGCCGCTGCCGTAGTAGTCACCCGCCTGGAAGTCCGGGTCCCGCATGATGGCCTCGCGGGCCACGGCGCTGAAGGCGATGTTCTGGGCGGAGAGCCGGGACGACGAGCAGATGACGAGCGCGGCGTCGATCTCGTCCGGGTGGTCAATCACCCACTGCAGCACCTGCATGCCGCCGAGCGATCCGCCGATCGCCGCCGCGAGCCGGTCGATGCCGAGATGCGCCAGCAGCGCCCGGTGCACCTCCACCAGGTCGCGCACCGTGAACAGGGGGAAGGTGAGCCCGTAGGGATGCCCGGTGGAGGGGTCCTCCGACGACGGGCCGGTGGTGCCCTGGCAGCCCCCCAGCAGGTTGGCGCACACCACGAAGAAGCGGTCGGTGTCCACCGGTCGCCCGGGCCCGATCAGGTTGTCCCACCAGCCGCGCCGCCCGGGATCGCCATGGTGGCCCGCCGCGTGCGCGTCGCCGGTCAGCGCATGGCAGATGAAGACGGCATTCGAGCGCTCGTCATTGAGGGTGCCATACGTCTCGTACGCCACCTCCACGGGGCCCAGTCGGGCACCCGACTCCAGCACAAGCGGGTCGTCCTGCGTGAACAGGACGACCCGCTGGGTCTCGGTCAGTCCGAGTCCATCTGCTGGCGGGCTGGTCGTCAGCCGGTCACCCCGGATGTTGCTGCCGCGATCGCCTGATCGAGATCGGCGATCAGGTCGTCCAGGCCCTCGATGCCCACCGACAGGCGAACCGTCTCGGGGCGAACGCCCGCCAGCGACAGCTCCTCGTCGTTCAGCTGCGAATGCGTGGTGGTGGCCGGGTGAATGGCCAGCGACTTGGCATCCCCGATGTTCGCCAGGTGACTGAACAGCTGCAGGTTCGAGATGAAGGCCTGGCCGGCGTCGCGGCCACCGCGGATGCCGAAGGTGAGGATGGCCCCGTAGCCGCCGTCCAGCATGCGGCCCGCCAGCTCGTGGTACTTCGACGACGGCAGGCCCGGGTAGTCCACCCACTCCACGTCCGGGTGGGCCTCCAGGTGCTGTGCGATGGCCAGCGCATTGCTGCAGTGCCGCTCCATGCGGAGGTGCAGCGTCTCGACGCCCTGCAGGATCAGGAACGCGTTGAACGGCGACAGCGCGGCGCCGATGTTGCGCAGCAGCACGGTGCGGATGCGCCCGATGTACGCGGCCGGGCCGAGGGCGTCCGACCACACGACGCCGTGGTATGACGGGTCCGGAGCGGTGAGGCCGGGGAACCGGGCGCTGTTGGCGACCCAGTCGAAGTTGCCCGAGTCGACGATGATGCCGCCGATCGAGGTGCCGTGGCCACCGATGAACTTGGTGAGCGAGTGCACCACGATGTCGGCGCCGTGCTCGAAGGGACGGCACAGGATCGGCGTGGCCACCGTGTTGTCCACGATGAGCGGGAGCCCCTGCGCGTGGGCGGCCTCGCTCCATGCGTCGAGGTCGATCACATCCAGGCTCGGGTTGCCCAGCGACTCCACGAACACCGCGCGCGTGTTCTCATCCGCGAGGCGCGCGACCGACGACGGGTCGTCCTGGTCGGCGAACCGCACCTCGATGCCGAACTGCGGCAGCGTGTGCGCGAACAGGTTGTAGGTGCCGCCGTACAGCTGGGGCTCGGCAATGACGTTGTCGCCGGCGCGGCACACGTTCATCAGCGAGTAGGCCACGGCCGCCTGGCCGGAGGCGATCGCGCACGCGGCGATGCCGCCCTCCAGCTGGGCCACGCGCTGCTCCAGCACATCCCATGTGGGATTCATGATGCGCGTGTAGATGTTGCCCGGCTCGGCGAGCGCGAACAGGTTGGCGGCGTGCTCGGCGTCGTTGAACACGAACGACGTCGTCTGGTAGATCGGCACGGCGCGCGCGTTCGTGGTGGGGTCGGGCTGCTGCCCCCCGTGAAGCGCGATCGTGTCGCGGTGGTGGTCGCTCATGCGGCGTGTGTCTCCTGC
>CAZPAT010000172.1:0-3302 GCA_964584485.1 uncultured Bifidobacterium sp. | reverse complement strand
GCGCGGGCGAGCTCGGTCTCGTCCACGTCCAGGTCCTGCATGTCGCCGTGGAGGAAGTCGGCGTAGGCGGCCATGTCGAAGTGGCCGTGGCCGCACAGGTTGAAGAGGATCGTCTTCTCCACGCCCTCCTCCTTCGCCCGCTCGACCTCGGCGACCACCTGCCGGATGGCGTGCGACGGCTCGGGCGCCGGGATGATGCCCTCGGCACGGGCGAACCGCACCGCCTCGGTGAAGCACTCGATCTGGCTGTATGCCGTGGCCTCGACGAGGCCCTCGTGCACCACGTGGCTGACCAGCGGCGCCATGCCGTGGTAGCGCAGCCCTCCGGAGTGGATCGACGGTGGGATGAAGCCATGGCCCAGCGAGTGCATGGGCAGCAGCGGGGTCATCTGGGCGGTGTCGCCGAAGTCGTATCCGTACGTGCCGCGCGTGAGCGTGGGGCACGAGGACGGCTCGACGGCAACGATGCGGATATCGCGCCCCTCGATCTTGTCCTGGAGGAAGGGGAACGAGATGCCGGCGAAGTTCGAGCCGCCACCGACGCAGCCGATGACCACGTCGGGGTAGGCGCCCGCCATCTCGAGCTGCTCCTTGGCCTCCTGGCCGACCACCGTCTGGTGCAGCAGGACGTGGTTCAGCACCGAGCCCAGCGCGTAGTTGGTGTCGTCGTGGGTGGCGGCCACCTCCACGGCCTCGCTGATCGCGATGCCGAGACTGCCCGAGGAGTCCGGGTTGTCCGCCAGGATCGCGCGCCCCGCATTGGTCTGGTCGGACGGACTGGCGATGCACGTGCCACCCCAGGTCTCCATCATCAGGCGCCGGTACGGCTTGGAGTCGTACGACACCCGCACCATGAAGACATCGCACTCGATCCCAAACCGCTGGCAGGCGAATGAGAGCGACGACCCCCACTGGCCCGCGCCGGTCTCGGTGCTGAGCCGCGCGACGCCGGCTTCCTTGTTGTAGAAGGCCTGCGGCACCGAGGTATTCGGCTTGTGGCTGCCCGCGGGCGAGACGCCCTCGTACTTGTAGAAGATCTTGCAGTTCGTGCCGAGGGCCTGCTCCAGCCCCACGGCGCGGTACAGCGGCGTGGGGCGCCACATGGCATAGATCTCGCGCACGGGATCAGGGATGGGGATGTACCGCTCGGTCGAGACTTCCTGCTCGATGAGCGCCATGGGGAAGATGGCGGCGAGCGCCTCGGGGCCGATGGGCTCGCCCGTGCCGGGGTTGAGCGGCGGCGGGGGCATCGTGGGCAGATCGGCCGCGATGTTGTACCAGCGGTCCGGGATCCGGTCCTCGGGGAGCATGTAGCGGTGCTGGGGCACGGGAGACTCCTTATGGTCGGCGTCCCCCGGAATGCTACGGGCTACCTGAAGCGCATGCGCAGCGTCGAGCGCCGGGTGGTGGACCCGGTGCGATCGCGCGCGGTGATCGCATAGGTGATGCGGTACTCGCCGGGGCTGTCACCACGCGGCACGCGGACAGGATCGGATGCGTAGTACCGGCCCGGGTCCGCGGTCTGGGCACGGGGGCGGATGAGCACCAGCTTGTCGCGGTACGGTGACCACACCGTGCCCGCCCGGCGCAGGCGCACCACGCGCCGGCCGCCGATGCGGTAGTCCAGCCGGTACACGTACTTCACGCCGCGTGACAGGGGCTGCTTCGCAGGGGTGCGGCCGTCGGCCTTCAGCACGCGGAACGAGGTGATGCGCAGCGTCGGGCCGGCCAGCGCGGTGGCCACGCCACCCGGCGCCAGCAGCATCGCCATCGCCACGGCCCCCGCCGCGGCGGCGCGCATCACGCAGCGGCCTCCGCCATCGGGACCACCACGCGGAAGGTGCTGCCCGCGCCGGGGGTGCTCTGCACCTGCACCTCCGCGCCCAGGGCATCGGCGAGGCCCTTCACGATCGCGAGCCCCAGCCCGGTTCCGCCGGATGCCCGGTCGCGTGCGCTGTCGGCCCGGTACAGGCGATCGAAGATGCGGGGCAGGTGCTCGGGGGCGATGCCCACGCCGGTATCGGCAACCTCCACGACGGCGCTGTCGCCCTCATGCATGGCGCTCACCCGCACACTGCCCCCCGGCGGGGTCGCCCGGATCGCATTGGTGACCAGGTTGGAGACGATGGTCTGCACGTGTGCGGCATTCGTGGTGGCGATGACCGGGTCCTGCCCGGCGCGGGGGCCACGCAGCAGCACCCCGCGCTCGCCCGCAGCGCGCTCGAGTCGCTCGACCACCTCGCGACAGCACTCCACGAGGTCCGTGGACTCCCGCGCGACCTCCTGGTCGAGGTCGGTAAGGGTCAGCGCCTGGAGGTCGGCCACCAGGTCGCACAATCGCCCGGACTCGCCCTTGATGATCTCGGCGGCCTCGCGACGGTCGTCGTCGGTGCGCGCCGCCCCGTCCACCAGCGCGGAGGCGAACCCGTCGATGGCCGTGATGGGCGTGCGGAGCTCGTGCGCGACATCCGCGAGGAACTCCCGCTGCCGGCGATCGGTTGCCGCCAGCTGCTCGGTCATGCCGTTCAGCGCCGTCGCGACGCGCGCCAGTTCCCCGTCGTCCAGGTCCACGCGGGCATCGAGGTCGCCGGAGGCCACGCGCTCGGCCTGCCCCGCAAGCGCCTGCGCGTCACGTCGCAGGCGGCGGCTGGCAAGGCCCGCCAGCCACCACGCCACCGCGCCGATCACGAGGACGGCGCCGCCCGTCACCACGGGCACGGCCCACTCGCCCCACACCCCGGCATCCGCCTGGCGCTCCATGGTCACCTCGATGTCGCCATCGGTCACCACCGCACGGGCCTCGAGCACCTGCACCGGATCACTCCAGTAGACCACCTGCCCGCCCTGGCGCACCACCACCCGGGTGCCGGGCAGGTACCGCCGGGCCTCGGCGATCCCCGCGTAGCCGTCCGACCTCGCCACCTGCGCGATCTGCGCGCCCTGCTGCAGCAACTGGGCCTCCACCTCGCGCTGCACCCGCGTGCCCACGAACAGGGCGAGCAGCAACTGGGTGCCCACCACCGCCACCATCAGTGCGGCCACGATGGCCAGGGCGATCCGGCCGCGGAATGACTGCGGCAGCAGCCGCGACCACCCGCCCCCGGGTGCGTCGCCGCTCACGGCCCCGCGGGATCGAGCCGGTACCCCACGCCGCGCACCGCGACGATGGGGAGGTCCTTGCCGAGCTTGCGGCGGAGGTTGGCCACGTGCACGTCCACCGTCTTGCCCCCCACGCCCGACTGGTACCCCCACACGCGCTCCAGCAGGCGCTCGCGCGTGAACACCACGTTGGGGTGGGCCGC
>CAZPAT010000171.1:0-3321 GCA_964584485.1 uncultured Bifidobacterium sp. | reverse complement strand
GCAAGCTGGACACCTGGTACAACGGCAAGCACGGCGTGCCGGTGCTGCCCATCCCTCCCGGGCTGCAGCCGCGCATGGCTCTGCTGCACATGCTCATCCCGGCCGTGGTCATCCTGGCGCGGCTTGGGGTGATCCCACCGCAAGACCAGGAGCTCGACGCCGCCCGCGACGCAATCGCGGCCGCCATTGATGCCTACGGGCCCGACCGGCCCACGGAGGCCAACCCGGCCAAGCAGCTGGCCGAGCGCCTGCATGACCGCGTGCCCGTGGTGTACGGGGCGGAGGTGACGGCGGGCATTGCGTTCCGTTGGAAGTGCCAGTTCAACGAGAACGCCAAGCAGCCGGCGTTCTGGGCCGCCCTGCCCGAGATGAACCACAACGAGATCGTGGGCTGGGAGGACGCCCGGGAGTTCGGCGACCTGGCCCGGATCGTGATGCTGCGCGACCCGCGCCAGCACCGGCAGGTGGAGCGCCGCCTCGCGCTGACCCGGGAGATCATCAGCCCCCGCGTGAGCGGCGTGCTGACCATCGAGGGCGAGGGCGAGAGCCCGCTGGCCCGGGCGATCGACCTGGTGCTGCTGGGCGATTACGTATCCCTGTACGCGGCGTGCCTGCGTCGCGTGGACCCCGAGCCGGTCGAGAGCATCGGCGTGCTGAAGGCGGGCCTTGCCACCACCGGCAACCAGCGCCTGCGCGCCGGCGAGAGCGGCTCGATCTGACCCGACGGCCGGCGCCGCCACCCCGGTGTCAGGCACTTAATCGTCTCTTAACCATCGCGGCCCCGCGCCGATGCGCTGGTAGCCTGCGACCGCTTCGAAGCGAAAGAGGGAATTGTCTGTGACGACGACCAATAAGCATCACGTGGCCGATCTCGGCCTCACCGAACTGGGCCGCCAGCGCATTGAGTGGGCGGATCGTGACATGCCGGTGCTGCAGCAGATCCGGGCACGATTCGAGAAGGAGAAGCCGCTCGACGGCATCCGGATCTCCGCCTGCCTGCACGTGACCACGGAGACCGCGAACCTGGCGCGCACGCTGAAGGCGGGGGGTGCCGACGTGGTGCTCGTGGCGTCCAACCCGCTGTCGACCCAGGACGACGTGGCGGCGGCGCTGGTGCAGGAGTACGGCATCTCGACCTACGCCATCAAGGGCGAGGACGACGACACCTACTACTCGCACATCACGGCCGCCATCGACCATGCCCCGCAGATCACGATGGACGATGGCGCCGACGTGATCGGCGTGCTCCACGGTGACCGGCGCGAGATGCTGGACGGCGTCATCGGCGGCACGGAGGAGACCACCACCGGCGTCATCCGCCTGAAGGCCCTGGAGGCCGAGGGCAAGTTGGCATTCCCGGTCGTCGCGGTGAACGACGCCAACACCAAGCACATGTTCGACAACCGGTACGGCACCGGCCAGTCCACCCTGGACGGCCTGCTGCGTGCCACGAACATCCTGATCGCCGGCCGCAAGTGCGTGGTGGGTGGTTACGGGTGGTGCGGTCGCGGCCTGGCGTCGCGCCTGAAGGGCATGGGTGCCCACGTGATCGTCGTCGAGGTGGATCCGCTCGCGGCCCTCGAGGCCGTGATGGACGGGTTCGAGGTCCTTCCCATCGCGGAGGCCGCGAAGGAGGGCGACGTCTTCATCACCGCCACCGGCAACATCCACGTGCTGCGCCGCGAGCACTTCGAGCACATGAAGGATGGCGCGATCATCGCCAACACGGGCCACTTCAACGTGGAGATCGACATCCCCGGGCTGGACGAGCTTGCCGATGGGGCCCGTGAGGTGCGCCCCTTCGTGCAGGAGTACTCGCTGCGCAACGGCCGCAAGGTCTACCTGCTCGCCGAGGGCCGCCTGCTGAACCTGGCCTCCGCCGAGGGGCACCCGGCCGCCGTGATGGACATGAGCTTCGCCAACCAGGCGCTGTCGGCCGAGTACATGGCGCGCAACGCCACCTCGCTCGACAAGACCGTGTACGTGGTGCCTGAGGAGATCGACGCCGAGATCGCCCGGCTCAAGCTGTACTCGATGGGCGTGGAGATCGACGCGCTCACCGAGGAGCAGGAGAAGTACCTGGCCTCGTGGGACCAGGGCACCTGAGCACCGGGAGCACCTCTTCGCAGGGCCGCCCGGCGGAGGGCTCGACGCCCCCGCCGGGCCTGGCCCCGGAGGACATCATCGCGCTGCGGGATGGCGCGGTGGTCATGCTTGACCAGACCCGCCTGCCCGGCGAGGTCGTCCATGTGACCCTTGCCGGATGGCCCGATGTGGTGGACGCCATCCGCACCATGGTGGTGCGCGGAGCGCCGGCCATCGGCGTGGCCGGCGCCATGGGAGTGGCCCTCGCCGCCCGGAACGCCGCTGCCACCAGTGCCACGCGCCAGGCCTTCGACGCCGAGATGGGGCGTGCAATCGCCGAACTGCGCGACGCCCGGCCCACGGCGGTGAACCTGGCATGGGCCGTTGACCGGCTTGCGGGGATCGTGGCGGATCACGAGGGGACGCCCCCGGAGATCGCGGATGAGCTCGACGCCGCCGCCCGTGCGGTCCATTCCGATGAGGTGAACCGCTGCCTGGCGATCGGCCGCCACTCCCTGCCGCTGTTCACCCGTGGTGCACGCATACTCACCCACTGCAATGCCGGGGCCCTCGCGACAGGCGGCTACGGAACGGCGCTCGGCGTCGTGCGCGCGGCGCACGCGGCCGACCCCGGTGTGAGCGTGGTCGTGGACGAGACGCGCCCGTTGCTGCAGGGCTCGCGCCTCACCGCGTGGGAACTGGAGCAGGAGGGCATCCCGTACACGCTCATCACCGACAACATGGCGGCGATGCTGATGTCCGAGGGGCGCGTGACCCACGTGGTGGTCGGGGCCGACCGCATCGCCGCGAACGGGGACGTGGTCAACAAGATCGGCACCTACGGCGTGGCCGTGCTGGCACGCGAGCACGGCATTCCGGTGATCGTCGCGGCGCCCACGTCCACGCTGGATCTCTCGATGCCGTCGGCGGCCGAGATCCCCGTGGAGGAGCGCGACCCGGGTGAGGTGCGCGACCTGGCGCTGTTCGGCCGCGCGGCATCGCCTGCGGATGCGCCGGTGGCGAATCCGGCCTTCGATCGCACCCCCGCGCGGCTGGTGGCGGCGATCGTCACCGAGCAGGGCGTGCATCGCGCTCCGTATGAGCGCTCGCTGCGGCAGGCATGGGACGCCGCAGACCACGATTCCCCGGGCTGACGCTGCCGCGACGGCCCCCTGCGCTGCCGGACCCCGCGGCCTGCCGAGAACCGCGGGGTCCGCTGGCGCGAACGCCATGGCC
>CAZPAT010000170.1:0-3344 GCA_964584485.1 uncultured Bifidobacterium sp. | reverse complement strand
GAGCGCGAACCTGAAGTACGCCGACCTTCGCGGGGCGAACCTGAAGGGGGCGAAGTTCCAGTACGCGCCGCCGGTGCACGGGAAGAAGGCGGAGCGGGGCAACAAGTACACGACGCCCCCATGCGCACCTAACTGTGTGGGCGCGGACCTGACCTACGCGAACCTGGGCGGAGCGAACTTCACCGACGCGTACCTGAGCTACGCGTACCTGATCCACGCGAACCTGACCAACGCGAACCTGACCAACGCGTACCTGACCGGCGCGAATCTGTCCTACGCGCGCCTGTGGGGGGCGAGCCTGACCTACGCGGACCTGACCAACGCGAACCTGTTCCGCGCAGACCTTGGCGGCGCCGGCCTGGACGGCGTCACATGGGAAAGCACCACCTGCCCCGACGGCACCGTGACCAACACCGGCTGCCCGACCTAGCGGGGGCGGGCGGTGTTGCCGCACCCCGGGACGGCGACCTGCCCCCGGCAGCCCTGCTTCCGGGTGATCCCCGGGGTGAAGCTCAAACAACCGATCGCGCAAGCCAATACAGCGGGTCGGGGCGCCGTCAACGCGAACAGCCCGCGGTCACGGACCACGAGATAAGTGCCCCCGGCAAGATTCGAACTTGCGACACCAGGATTGGGAACCTCGGCCGGAGTACGGGTGAGTACGCATGGGGACGGGGCTTTCGTGGTGCGCCCCGTCCCCATGCGAGTCCGGCTTACGGGTCCGTCTGTCCCACCTTCTGTCCCACCTAGACCCCCACGGCGGCAGCGATGTCACCGCCCTCCGGCACATCGGCCGGGATGGTGTGGATGTAGACGTCCAGCGTGAAGGACGGCGAGGAGTGCCCGAGCAACTTGCTCACCACGGTCACCATCTTCCCCGCGTGGAACAGCCGCGACGCGAACGTGTGCCGGAGATCGTGGAACCCGGCCCACGGGACTCCCGCCTCCCGCACGGCGGGCTTCAGCCAGCGGTAGTGATTGGAAGTGTGCGCGGGCTTGCCCGTTGCCGTCCCGAACACGAGGTCGTCGTCCCCCGAGTGCGTAGCGGCCAGCCGCCGCGCCGCGAGGTCGCGGAGCAGGCCGTCCTCCACGGGCACCGAGCGCCGTGACCGCTTCGACTTGGGCGCACCGACCTTGCCGTAGACCACTCCCTGCCGAACACGCACCTCGCGCTTCTCCCGGTCCACGTCCTGCCACCGGAGACCGAGCACCTCGCTGATGCGGAGACCGGTGCGGAGCATGAAGTGGATCATCAGCCGGTGCTGGTCCGGCACCGCTGCCAGGAGCGCGGCGGCTTGCTCATGCGTGAGCGCCTTCGCCGGGTCCTCGGCCTTATCGTCCTCGTCGACCAACAGCGACGGGTCGCTCGTGATGATCGGGATGCCGTCGCTCGGGTCGTGCTGGATGCGCCCCTCGCGCCCTTCGCGTTCGAGCAGCCGTGTGCGACGACGACGAAAGTCCGTCCTGTGAATCCCGGCATACGGAGCGGGTGTGTGGAAAGCCCCACGTCGTGCCGGCTGCCCCAACCTCGTGAGCCCGCGCGGTCATAGGATCAGGTACATCGCTTTCCGTATCCCCCTCCTCGCGGCAATCGCCACCCTCGCCCTCGTCCCCGGACTGGCCGCGGGCGCGACGGTCGTCACCACGACCACCCCCTGGGCCTTGACGGGCTTGAGCCCAAACGGCATCGCCATCGACGCCTCGGCTGTGGGTCTCGCGCTGCCCGGCCTCGCCGCCGGACAGGACCCCGGTCCCGTCAATCGCGCGCAGCACCGGGACATCCTCATCGCATCCGACATGTGGGCGCGGACCCCTCGGATCATGGGGATGGCCCTCAACTTCACCGACATCATCGGGGTGCCCGGCCTCGACGTGAGCAACGCGAGCCAGACGCTCGACCAGGCCAGATCTGCGGTGCTGGCGTCCGGGGGGGCATGGAACGACGACGTCACCTGCAATGCGCCCGCCGAGTGGTCGAAGAAGATCTGGGCCTACACCACGGCTGTCGGCACCGCGCAGTACGTGCAGGCGTGGGGCGGCGCATTCAACGCGGTGAACTGGGACGTGGTGCAGGTGCAGTTCTCCTGGCCGCCGCGGCCGAGCACGCTGCAGGGAACGGACTTCCTCGTGACCCTCAACGACGGCACCACGGTGGTACCCGACAACGCCACCGTGGGCCCGAACTTCGAATACAACGAGGGAACAACGGTGGTGCTGAACGGCCCCGCGCTCGGGAACCGTCTGCCCAAGAGCGATCCCGGCGCCCGGTATCCCGTGTCGGTGAAGGTGGTGGCTGACGCCACTCCGCTGCAGCTGGTCGGGTCGAAGGGGCGCCTGGCGAGCGCCGTGGGCCTCACCGGCACCAACGACCGCACCCCGTACGACGACCAGCCCGCCGACCCCACGAAGTGGACCGGCCCACGCATGATCGCCGCGAAGATCACCCGCATGTCCACGGCGGGGGAGGGTGGGCCCCTCCTTCTTGCCAACGGCAAGCTGCCGAATGACGGCGTGGCCATCTTCGGTGCCGCGAACGCCCAGTACCGCGTGCGCATTGCCACCCTGGGCGGCGCGTTCTCGCCCGACGGGCTGCGCGCGATGTACCCCAACGAATACCGCAGCTTCTTCCAGCTGGTGGCCCGTACGAAGGCCGGCCGGCTCGTGCGGATCATCAAGAGCAACCACCGGTACCTCATCGACGGCGAGCCGATCACCGTCGTGGGCATCGCCGAACGCACCATGAAGGCCCGCCCCGACAGGTGGAACCAGTGCCTGCAGGACGACAGCGAGAACCAGATCGACATCGTCCTCAAGGGCAGCAAGGCGGGCATGCGCAAGCTGGTGGCGGTTCGCGTGCCCGCCAAGGGCAATGGGTACAAGCCGCTGTACAACGACGGCGGCCCGGGATCCACCCCGGCACCGGGCACGCGCTACACGGCGCCCAGTCCCCGCCAGACCATGCGCCTGATCAACGGCCTCGACAACCCGCTGCAGGCCACCTTCATCCGGCGCAGGTAGCCACGGCCGCAGTGGGCGCGACGGGGCCGGAGCGGTCGGTCGTCGGGGGTGCTCACCGCAAGGCGATCAGGACCCGCACCGGCCTACTGCACGTGCTGGGCCATCCCATCGGCGCGGATGGCCTCCCTGCAACGCCTGGGGGCGAGTGCCGCGGCGCCCGCGGTCATGTCATCGGCGAATGCCTGCTGCGTGGCGCCCCGCGGTCCGCCGCGACACGGCCGGCATCACACACCATCAGCGCGAATGGCCCGCGGCTACGGGTCATTCGCTGAGTGCCCCCGGCAAGATTCGAACTTGCGACACCAGGATTAGGAATCCTGTGCTCT
>CAZPAT010000169.1:0-3346 GCA_964584485.1 uncultured Bifidobacterium sp. | reverse complement strand
CCCGCGCGGAACGTCTTGTCCACCACGTTGCCCTTGGCCAGCCCCTTGAGCTTGGTGCGCACGAACGCGCCGCCCTTGCCCGGCTTCACGTGCTGGAACGACACGACGGACACGAGCTCCCCGTCGATGTCGAGTACCCATCCGTTCTTCAGGTCGTTGCTGCTGATGGCCCCCACGGCCCGCTCCTAGATGGTCGTCGTGGTCAGGTCGGTCGGCACGCCGGTGAGCACCTCGCATCCGTCATCGGTGACGACGGCCAGGTCCTCGATGCGCACCCCGCCGACCCCCTCGAGGTAGATCCCCGGTTCGATCGTCACAACCATGCCGGTTTCGAGCACCTCCCCGCCCTCCTGCCGAAGCCACGGGCGCTCGTGGATGTCGAGGCCCACCCCGTGCCCGAGGCCGTGGCCGAAGTGCTCCCCGAGGCCGGCATCCGCGATGATCCCCCGGGCAACCGAGTCGAGGTCCCCCGAGTGGACTCCCGGCCGGCAGGCGGCGAGGGCCGCGCGCTGGGCCTCGAGGCACACCGCATAGGCCTCCTCGAGCGCGGGCGGGAGCGTACCGGTGCAGAGCGTGCGCGTGCAGTCCGATGCGTATCCACCCACACGGGCGCCCATGTCCACCACGACCAGGGCGTCACGGGGCACCGCGACGGCACGGGGCACGGCGTGCGGCAGCGCGCCGTGCGCGCCCCCGGCGACGATGATGTCGAAGCTCGCGCCGTCGGCCCCGGCATCGCGCATGGATCCCTCGAGGTCCCATGCAACCCGCGCTTCGGTGCGCCCGGCGAATCCGCGCGTGATGAGCTCGGAGAGCGCGGCATCCGCGATCCGCGTGGCGTCGCGGATGAGGTCGATCTCGCCCGGATCCTTCACCACGCGGAGCCCCTCGACGATCCCCGCCGTGGGGACCAGATCCACCCCCTCCATCCGCGCCGCGAGCCGGTCGCGACGTGCCACGGTCACGTTCTCGGCCTCGAAGCCCACGCGTCCGCGCGGCACAACCTCGGCCAGGCGGTCCAGCAGGTCGCGGCCGGCGATCACCACGTCGGTCTCCGTCACCTGATCGCGCGCCGCGGTGGCGTACCGCGAATCGGTGAGCAGCACGAGGGAGGCCGGCCCCACCACCAGGACGCCGTTGGAGCCCACGAAGCCGCTCAGGTAGCGGATGTTGACCAGATCGGTGACGACGAGCGCGTCGAGCCCCTGCCCGCGCAACTCCTCGCGAATGCGCCCCTGGCGCGCGGCGATGCTCACGCAATCTCCGCGGCCAGCAGGTCGAGGGCCTCGCGGTAGCCCTCGGGCCCCTTCCCCGAGACGGTCGCAAGGGCGATATCGCGCACCACCGACACGCGGCGGAAGTCCTCGCGCGCGTTCACGTCGGACAGATGCACCTCCACGAATGGTGCGCCCATCACCTCGAGCGCATCACGGATGGAGTATTGGTAGTGGGTCCATGCGCCGGGGTTCACGATCGCCCCGTCGACCGCACCGGCCAGGCCATGCACATGCTCGAGGAATGCGCCCTCGTGGTTCGTCTGGAACGTGCCCACGCGCATGCCGCGCTCGGCGCCCCACGCCCGCACCTGCGCCTCGAGTTCCGGGAGCGTCAGCGTGCCGTAGTGCTGCGAGGGCCTGCGGCCCAGCATGTTGATGTTCGGTCCATGCAGAAGGGCGATGGTGATCACGGCACGAGCTCCTCCACGGCCGCGCGCACCACGGCCGGATCGGGGTCCTGATGGGTGAGGACATCTCCCGGCGCGCGCAGCAGGACCATGTTCAGGGCGCGGCCATCGGACTTCTTGTCGCGGCCCATGATCTCGATCACCTGGTCGACGTCCACCGACGGATCGAGGGTCACCGGAAGACCATGCCTCCGGAGCGTGTCCGCCGTGCGCCGGCGCCACGTGGGATCGAGCCCGAGTTCCCGCTCGCTCACCCGCAGGGCGGCCAGCAGACCCAGCGAGATCGCCTCGCCGTGGTGGTACAGGTCGTACCCCCCCGCGGCCTCGATGCCGTGGCCGACCGTGTGGCCGAGGTTCAGGATCGCGCGGCGGCCGAGGTCCATCTCGTCCTCGGCCACGACCTCCAGCTTGCAGTCGGCGCAGCGCCGGATCAGGTCGGCCAGGGCGTCATCGGGGCCCGGCAGCTCAGGCCACGCGGCGACGATCTCCATGAGGTCGCCGCCCACGAGCAGGCCGTACTTCACGACCTCGGCGAAGCCGCACGACAGCTCGCGCGCCGGGAGCGTGCCGAGGACCACGGGGTCCATCACGACGGCCTCGGGCTGGTACACGGCGCCCACGTAGTTCTTCCCCTCGGGGAGGTCCACGCCGGTCTTCCCCCCAAGGGACGAATCCACCATCGCGAGGAGGGTGGTCGGGACCTGCACCAGGCGCACGCCGCGCTGGTACGAGGCCGCCAGGAAGCCCGCCAGGTCGCCCACCACGCCGCCGCCCACCGCGACCACGGCGTCACGGCGGCGGATGCCCGCGCGCGCAGCGGCGCGGGCGAGGCGCTCGAGCTCGCCCAGGTTCTTCGAGGCCTCGCCCGCGGGCACGGCCTCGACGTGCACGCGCATGCCGGCATCCCGGCAGGACGCCGCGACCTGCTCGCCGGCGGGCAGGACGCCATCGTCCACCACCACGAGCACGCCGTCACCCTCTGCGGCAGCCGCCAGCACAGGCCCGACGGCACCGATGACACCGGCCCCGAGGTGGACCGGCACGGTGCGCGCGCCGATCTGCGCGCGCAGGACCGGCTCGGGGGCCACCGTGCTCATCCCGCCCGCTCCTCATCGGGGCCACCGCCACCGATCCAGTCCACGAGATCGCGGGCGACCTCGTCGGGGGGCAGCGCCGCATCCAGGATCACGTCGGCGGCCTCGCGGTACACGTGCTCGCGCTCGGCTGCGCGGCGGATGAAGCGGTCGCGGTCCAGCGCGAGCGGGCGACCGGGGCGTCCGCCCACGCGATCCCACGCCAGTGCCGGGTCAATGCGCAGCCAGGCCACCCATGCGGTGCGGCCCAGCAGGTCACGGGTGCGCCTGCTGCCCAGGGCACCTCCGCCGAGGGCCAGCACGCCGGGGTCGGCCCCCAGGTTCTCGCGAATCAGGTCCTCCTCGGTCCGGCGGAACCACAGCTCGCCGCGCTGCGCGAAGATCTCGGGGATCGACTGCCCCGCGTGCGCCTCGACGAGGTCATCCACGTCGAGGAACTGCGCGCCCAGCAGGTCGGCGGCGTGACGGCCCACGGTCGACTTGCCCGCCCCCATGTAGCCGGCGAGCGCGACCCAGCGCTCCATGCCCACGCCTAGCGCGCCAGGACCGCGCGGTAGCGATCCACGGC
>CAZPAT010000168.1:0-3351 GCA_964584485.1 uncultured Bifidobacterium sp. | reverse complement strand
ATGGCCGCGCATGTCTCACGGGCCTGGCGCACCGTCTCGGGCGCGCAGCACGACCGCTCCGCGCGCACCGCCGCCGGGTCGTGCCACAGGCGCATGGTCACGCCCACCACATCCAGGCCGCGCTCGGCCAGGAGCAGCGCCGCCACGGCGCTGTCCACGCCCCCGCTCATGGCCACGGCCACACGGTCGGCACGGCGGGGTGCCCCGGGCGCCCCGAGTCGGGCGCCGAACCAGTGCTCGAGGGCTGCCGCGGTGGCATCGGCCGCCACCTCCACGCCATGACGGCGTTCCGGCCCGAGGCCGCCGAGCGATGCATCCAGTGACGACGCGGAGATGCACAGGGCGGAATCGAGCGACGCGCCCGTGAGCGCCTCGCAGGCGGCGGACGCCGCGACGGTCGTGGCACCGCACCCGCGCGCACGGAAGCCCGCCCGCGTGACGCACCTCCCGTCCACGGCGATCTCGATCACGACGACGTCACCGCAGGCCTCGGCGCCGGCCTCGCCGCGGGCATCGGCGGTCGCGAGCCCACCGGCGCCGACGGGCGCCGCGAGATGCCTCATCGCCTCGGGCGGATAGGGCGGCATGCGGCGACGCTAGCGCGGGGACGCCGAAACCGGGAGGGCGCCCCACGGCGACGCGCCCCGCGAGGAGGCGGTCGGCCCCCCACCGTGCCGCTCCGGGGCGTGATCCGAACCTGCTTCACACAGGTCGGGCGACGGGCGGTGCCTCGCGTTGTGCGGCCCCGACTCCATCACCCTGGTCACGAGATACGGCTCGGAACTAAGTCCGGTCGCGCACACGGTCGGGTGCCACGCGCACGCTAGTACGCGCGCCTAGGAATCCGCCGCGGGAGGCGGCGCCACGGACCGGACCGCGAGCTCCGACAACTGGGCGTCATCCACCCCGGCCGGGGCGCCGGTGAGCGGGTCCGCGCCGGTGGCCGTCTTGGGGAAGGCGATCACATCGCGGATCGAGCGCTCGCCGGCGAGCAGCATCACCAGGCGGTCGAGGCCAAGGGCGATGCCCCCATGGGGCGGGGCGCCCAGTCGCAGGGCGCGCAGCAGGAAGCCGAAGCGGTCCTCAGCGTCCTCCGGGCCGATGCCGATCGCGTCGAATACCGCGGCCTGCACGGCCTGGTCGTGGATGCGGATGGAGCCCCCGCCGATCTCCAGCCCGTTCAGCACCACGTCATACGCCAGGCTGCGCACCGAGCCGGCGTCGGTGGCGATGAGGCCGACGTCGTCCGGGTGGGGTGCGGTGAATGGGTGGTGCAGGGGATCCCACCGGCCCTCGTCGGCGTTCCAGCCCACGAGGGGGAACTCCTCCACCCACACCGGCGCCCAGGCGCCCTCCGGCACCAGTCCGTGGCGCTCGGCGAATCGCACGCGCAGCGTGCCCAGCACCTCGGAGGCCACCTCCTCGGAGTCGGCTACGAGCGTGATGAGATCGCCCGGGGAGGCACCCAGGTCGGTGGCGATGCCGTCGAGGAACTTGGCAACGGGCGAGCGCAGGGAGCCATCCTCCTGCACGGCCACCCACACCAGCCCCTTCGCGCCGAGCGCCTGCGCCTCGGCCATGAGGTCGTCGCCGTCCTTGCGCGAGGTGCCCTCCCCCGCGCCGGGCACGACCAGGCCGCGCACTACGCCGTCGCCCTCGACCACCGAGCGGAACACACCGAATTCCGTGCGCCCCGCCGCCTCGGTCCAGTCGAGGATCTCCATGCCGAACCGCAGGTCGGGACGATCGGTGCCGAAGCGCCGCATGGCGTCCGCATACGCCATGCGGGGGAACGGCGTGGCCAGGTCAATGCCCGCCTCGGCGAAGCACGCCACCAGCACGGCCTCGGTGAGGTCCTCGATGTCCTCGGGCTCCACGAAGGACGCCTCGACGTCTAACTGCGTGAACTCCGGCTGCCGGTCGGCGCGCAGGTCCTCATCCCGGAAGCAGCGGGCGATCTGGTAATAGCGCTCCAGGCCGCCCACCATGAGCAGCTGCTTGAACAGCTGCGGGCTCTGGGGCAGCGCGTACCACTCGCCCTGGCTGAGGCGTGACGGCACCAGGAAGTCCCGCGCGCCCTCGGGCGTGGACCGCGTGAGCACAGGCGTCTCGACCTCGAGGAACCCGGCGTCGTCGAGCACGCGGCGCATGGCCCGCACCACGCGGGCGCGGAGCTCCAGGGCGGCAAGGCGGCGCGGCCGCCGCATGTCGATGTAGCGGTAGGTGAGCCGGAGCTCCTCCGATGGCTCGGTGCTCTCATCCTCCACGGAGAACGGCACCGGCTCGGTCTCCGACAACCGCTCCAGCGCGCGCACCGCCAGCTCCACCTCGCCGGTGGGGATGCGCGGGTTGACGGTGTCGTCGGACCGGCGCACCACGTCGCCCTCGACGCTGATGACGTCCTCCAGGTGCAGCCGCTCGGCGGCGGCGTGGGCCTCCGGCGCCTGCTCGGGGTGGAACACCAGCTGGAGAATGCCGCTGCGGTCGCGGAGGTCGATGAAGATCACGCCGCCATGGTCGCGACGTCGATGCACCCAACCCGCGATGCGAACCGGATCGCCCACCGCATGGGCGGCATCGGCCGCCGCGTGCGTGCGGTATCGCGCGGCCCCGATCACGCGGGGTCCCCCCCGCCCGCGATGTGCGACGCGATCTCCCCCACCGGTACCTCCACCTGGTCTCCTGTCTGCATGTCACGGATGGTCGCGAGGCCCTCGGCGTGCTCGCGCGGTCCCACGATGATCACCCGGCGCGCCCCCAGCCCCGACGCGTGGCGCATCATGGCCTTGAGCCCCCTGCCCGCGGTGCCGGCCTCCACGCGCAGGCCCGCGCGGCGCAGGTCGCGCAGCATGGGCATGAGCTCCAGCCGGATGCCGGCGTCGGGCACCGCCAGGTACGCGTCGATGCCGGCCCCCGGGTCGGCATCCTCGCCCAGGGCGAGAGTGATGCGCTCGATGCCCGTGCCGAAGCCGACACCCGGAACCTCCGGGCCCCCAAGGGACGCCACCAGGCCGTCATACCGGCCGCCGCCGCCGATGCCGCTCTGCGCGCCCAGCCGGTCGCAGGTGAACTCGAACACCGTGCGGGTGTAGTAGTCGAGGCCGCGCACCAGCGTGGGGTCCTCCTCGAAGGGAATGCCCATGAGCCGCAGCGCCTCCAGCACGCGCTCATGGTGCTCGCGGGACGCGTCATCGAGGTTGTCGAGCAGCCGGGGCGCATCGGCCATGGCCGCCTGCACGGCGCGATCCTTCATGTCGAAGAGGCGCAAGGGGTTCTCGTGCATGCGCTCACGGGCATCCGCCGGCAGGGAGTCCGCGTGGCGCTCCAGGTGGGCCAGCAGGGCCTCCCGGT
>CAZPAT010000167.1:0-3360 GCA_964584485.1 uncultured Bifidobacterium sp. | reverse complement strand
TCCCCGACCAGGCCACCGCGATCGATGGCGAACACCACGGGCAGCCCCTGCAGGGCGATGTCATGGACGATGGGGTCGAACGCGCGCTGGAGGAAGGTCGAGTAGATCGCGCACACCGGGCGGTACCCGGCAATCGCAAGGCCCCCGGCGAACACCACGCCGTGCTGCTCGGCGATGCCCACGTCGTACGTGCGCTCGGGGAAGCGCCCGAGCATGTGATTCATGCCCGTGCCCTTCAGCATGGCGGCGGTGATGCCCACCACGCGTGGATCGGCCTCGGCCTCGCGCACCAGCGCCGTCCCGAACACCTCGGTGTAGGTGGGCGGGCCGGACGCAGCCGGCTTCGGCGCCCGGCCACTCTCCACGGCGAAGGGGCCCGAGCCGTGCATCGCCTCGCCGTCCTCCTCGGCGGGCCCGTATCCACGCCCCTTGTCGGTGTGCACGTGCAGCAGGACCGGTCGGTCCGAGTCGGCCGTCAGCTGCATCGCACGGCGCATCGCCCTGATGTCGTGCCCGTCGATCGGCCCCATGTAGGCGAAGCCCATCGCCTCGAACAGCTGGCCCGGCACGAACAGGGCCTTGGTGGCATTCGACAGCGAACTCCCGAGGTCGTGCATGCCGGGGATGAGCCCCAGCCCCCTCTCGATCTCGTTCCGGACCTTCGTGAGCATGGGGTCGAGGCGGGCCTTCTGCAGCGCTCCCGCGACGGCGCCGACGTTCTGGGAGATGCTCATGCCGTTGTCGTTGAGCACCACCGTGATGGGGGATCCGAGGTGCCCAGCGTGGTTCATGGCCTCATAGGCCATTCCGCCGGTCATGGCGCCATCGCCGATGACCGCCACGATGCGGCGATCACGGCGTCCGCTCACCCGCATGGCCTCGGCCAGGCCCGTCGCATACGAGATGCTGGTGCTGGCGTGCCCGGCGCCCATCACGTCGTGCTCGCTCTCCTCCCGACGGAGGAACCCCGACATGCCCTCGTACTGGCGCAGCGTCGGGAAGTCGCCGAGGCGGCCGGTGAGCAGCTTGTGGCCATAGGCCTGGTGACCCACGTCCCAGAGGATCCGATCACGCGGCGACTGGAGCTCCGCGTGAAGGGCGATGCTGAGCTCGACGGTGCCGAGGCTGGATCCCAGGTGCCCCCCGGTGCGCGAGACCGTGTCGATGATCGCCCGCCGCATCTCGCCGGCGAGTGCCTCGAGCTGCTCGGCGTCCATGTCGCGGAGGGGCGCCGGACCCTCGAGGCCGGCGAGCAGTGGGTAATCGCGCGTCAGGTCATCCACGAGTCCGATGATACGGTGGCCGCGGCGGATCCGGGCCGGGAGCGGGCACACTGCAGGCCATGGCGATCGATCCCGATCTGGTGCGGGCCCTGCACATCGTGGCGGAGGACCGGCGCGGCGCGTCCGCGGATGCCGCAGGTGCCCATCACCTGTTCCAGACGTCCACCGTCTCCGCCCTCATGGACGCCCGGTACGACGGCGACATGACCGTCGGGGAGGTGCTCGCGCACGGCGACCTCGGACTCGGGACGCTGTGCGGGCTGGACGGGGAGTTGATCGTGGTGGACGGCGTCGCACGGGTGGGCCGCGTCGACGGCACGCTGGCGCCGGTCGACCCCGCGACGACCACGCCGTTCGCCGTCGTCACACCGTTCTCGCCGGGACCGCCCACGGCCCTCCCGGCACTCGCCCACGATGCCCTCCTGGCGCGGCTCGATGCCCTCGCGCCCGCACCGGTCTCCGCCGTGCGGCTGGAGGGGCGCTTCGACCGCCTGCGGCTGCGCAGCGTGCCCCGGCAGCGGCCTCCATATCCGCCGCTCGATGAGGTGGTGCAGCGACAGGTGGAATGGGATGTCACCGACGTCGAGGCGGTCGTCGTGGGCTTCCGCTTCCCCGGGGAGGCCGCCGGGCTCGAGGTGCCGGGGTGGCACCTGCATGCCATGACCCGCGATGCCTCCACGGGCGGCCATGTGCTGGTGGCCGACATCGCGGACGGTGCGGCGTGGCTCGATGCCGCGGACGAGGTGCACGTGGAACTCCCGCCAGGGGTGGCGCTCGGCACGGCGGATGCAGCCATGAGGGCCGGCATCGAGCGCGCCGAGACGCGCCACGGCGACTAGGCCGGCTCGTCCTCCGACAGGCCGTCGGGCACGAACGCCGGCTCGGCCGGATCGCCGATGCGCGGCACATCACGCCGCGCCTCCTCCTCGGCCTCGGCGATCGCGCGCGGGATGATGCCCGCGACCGCGGCGGAGAGGTCCGACGCCTGCCGGGCGAGTTCCTCCACCTCGGACGCCGGGCGCCCGGCGGCATCCGCGATGCGCTGGGCGAGCTCCTCCAACCGCCGGGTCGCGCGCTCGAGTTCCTCGCGGGCGCTCATGCCGCCTCCCCCGCCCGCTCGCGCGCGATGCGCCCGAGCACGCCGTTGACGAAGCCCGGGGCCTCGGAGCCGCACCACTTCTTCGCCATCTCGACGGCCTCGTCGATCACCACGGGCACCGGCACCTCACCGGCCTGGATCTCGTAGGCGGCCACGCGCAGGATGTTGCGCTCGAGGGGCGCGATGCGGTCGGCGCTCCATCCCGTCGCCGCCGCGGAGATCCGCGCGTCCAGGGCGTCCCGGTCGGCCTCCACGCCGGCCACGAGGCCGCGCGTGAACGGGTCGTCCGCGTGCTCGCCCGCCCGCAGGGCGTTCTCGACGAGTTCGGGCACCGGCAGGCCGGTCACATCACGCTGGTACAGGAGCACGACCGCCTGCCGGCGCGCCTCGCGGCGCGACACCGCGGACGACGTCACCGCCCACCCCCGCCGCCGAGCGAGGGCAGGTGGGCGGCGCGCTCCACCAGGTACGAGGTGGTGTAGCGGCCGGACATGAAGACCTCCTCGCGGGAGATCTCCTCGAGGAGGGGCAGGGTGGTGGGCACGCCCTCCACGACGCTCTCGCCCAGCGCACGCCGCATCCGCGCCACGGCCCGCGGGCGGTCCGGTGCCCACACGCACAGCTTGGCGATGAGCGAGTCGTAGTAGGGGGGCACGTACCCGCCGCTGCGGCAGAAGGTGTCGACACGCACGCCGGGGCCGGCGGCCAGCTCGAACGTGCCCAGGCGGCCGGCGGCCGGCCGGAAGTCGAACGCGGGGTCCTCCGCGTTCACGCGGCACTCGATCGCGTGCCCGTTCGCCTCGATGCGCCCGGTGCGCGACAGCACCTGCCCGTCGGCGATCCGCAACTGCTCCGCGACGATGTCCATGCCGCTCACGAGCTCGGTGACCGGGTGCTCCACCTGCAGGCGCGCGTTCAGCTCAAGGAAGTAGAAGTCGCCCGCGGCATCCACCAGGAACTCCAGCGTGCCGGCGGACT
>CAZPAT010000166.1:0-3360 GCA_964584485.1 uncultured Bifidobacterium sp. | reverse complement strand
AAGCTGACCGACTTCGGGATCGCGCGCCTGCTCGACGGCATGCAGGACGGCCTCACCCGCACCGGCACGGTGCTGGGCACCAGCGACTACCTGGCGCCCGAGCAGGCCCGTGGGCTCGGCGTGGATGGCCGCACCGACGTCTACGCCCTGGGCGTGGTGCTATACGAGGCGCTCACCGGCGCGCTGCCCTTCCCGGCCGACAGCCCCATGGCCGTCGCCCTGCGGCAGGTGCGCGATCCCATGCCCGACCCGCGTGACGTGCGCCCGGATGTGCCGCCCTACCTGGCCGCGATCGTCCTGCGCGCGTGCGAGAAGGACCCCGACGCCCGGTTCCCCTCAGCCCTTGACATGGCCGATGCGCTCATGGACGTGCCGACCGGCGGCACCGCCGCCCTCCCGGTGATCCCGGCCGAGGTCGCCGCGGCGGATGCCGACACCGGACGCCTGCACGTCGCGGTGCCCGACACGGACGTGACGGGCGTGATCGCCGCTTCCCCGGTTCCGCCCGATGGCACCTCCGCTCCGCGGTCGATGGCCCGGGCGCCGCGGCGCCGCTGGCCGCTCGCGATCGGCGCGGTGCTGGTGCTGGGCGCCCTCGGCGCCGTGGGCTTCGTGATCAGCGGCCGCGGCACCGACTCGCCGGTGCCGGGCTCTGCGCAGTCGCCGGTGCCGGGCGTGTCCGGTGGCATGCAGGGCGGCACGGCGGTGTTGCCGCTCGCCTCGGTGACCGACGCCGACCCCGAGGGGGAGGGTCGCGAGATGCCGGGGGAGGTGCCGCTCTCGTACGACGGAAATGCGGATACGTCGTGGCGTACCGAGAAGTACGCCACCGCCGACTTCGGGGGCCTGAAGGACGGCGTGGGCCTGTCGCTGGGCCTCGCGGCCCCGGCCGTGGCCACGCGCCTCGACCTGGTCAGCGATGGCCCCGGTGGCAGGTTCGAGGTGCTCGCGGGCGAGCCCGGGCCTGATGCGCGCGTGGTGGGCAGCGGGACGTTCGAGGGGGGCGCCCAGTCCGTGCCGCTCACGGATGGTGCCCCATCTTCCACGTACACCCTGTGGGTCACCGAGCTCCCTCCGAATGCGAAGGGCGATGGCTACCGGGCTTACGTGTCGGAGATCGGCCTGGAGGGCACCGCCTAGCGCGCGCCGAACATAACCCCGATGGGCCTGCCGGACGCATGGGAGACGTCGCTCCGCGACCTGGATGACCGCCTGGCGCGCCAGGGCGGGCGGGCGCGAGCCCTCGCGCCGGCGTCGCGCACCGGGTACGTGCGCGATTGCCGCAGGGTGGCCGCGTGGCTTGCCGGCCACGGCGTGCCCGGGCCCGTGGCCGTCACGCCATCAATGCTGGAGGCGGCCCTCAGGGACATCGGCTGGGCCCCATCCACCTGCCGCCGGGCCCTCACCGCGCTCCGGGAGTGGCTTGCGCCGTACTTCCCGCGGGGGCGGTGCCCGGCGTCGCTGGTGGATGCCCCGAGGCCCGCGCGGCGCCCGGTGCCGCGCCTGTCGCAGGACGATGCCGCGGCCCTCGCCGCGCATGCGGAGGAGCACGCCCGCTCTGCCGCGCCGGCAACCCCGGCGGAGGCCCTTGCCCTGCGCGATCGCGCACTGGTGGAGGTGCTGTACGGAAGCGGCCTGCGCCGCCAGGAGGCCTGCGACCTGCTGCTGTCGTCGCTGGACTTCGAGCACGAGGTGCTGGCCGTGGTGGGCAAGGGCGGCCACGCGCGCACCGTGCCCATGACCGAGCCATGCGTGGACGCCCTGCGCGCGTGGATCGACAGGGGCCGCCCGCACCTCATGCGCCCCGGCGACGGACCCGCGGGTGACCGGGTTTTCGTGTCACGCACCGGTGCCCCCATGGACGGCACGGCTGTCTACCGCGTGGTGCGGCGCATGCTGGGCGCTCAGGGCCGTGCGGGAGGGCCGCACCTGCTGCGCCACGCGGCGGCCACGCACCTGCTCGAGGGTCCCGGTGGCGCCGGCGGTGCGCACCTCCGCGTGGTGCAGGAGTTCCTCGGCCACGCGAGCCTCGCCACCACCGAGCGCTACACGGGCGTGACCACCCGGGCGCTGCAGCGCACGCTGCGCGAGTCGCATCCCCGGGGTGGCGGATGAGCCCTCCGGTGGTGGACCCCGACGGCTTCCGCGCGCTCGCGGAGGGCTTCGTCGCCACCCGCGCAAGCGCCAACACGCGTGCGGCCTACCGGCGTGACCTGCGGTTGCTGGGCGAGTCCCTCGGGATTGCGCCCGATACCGCCGATGCGCCACCGTTCGGCGTGGAGGACGATCCCGCGGCCCGCCGTGCCGCCGCGCAACTGGCCGCCATCCCCGAGGGCTGGTGGCAGGACTGGCGCGATGCACTGGAGGGCAGGCCCTCCAGTCGTGCCCGGCGCGTGGCGGCGGTCCGGGCCTTCTGCCGCTGGTGGTCGCGTGCAATGGACCTGCCCAATCCGGTGCAGGACCTGCGTCCGCCCGCGGGATCCTCGCGTGGCCAGGAGCGCCTGTCGCGGGAGGTGGTGGCGCTGTCGGCATCGCAGGTTCGCCGCATGTGCGATGCGGCGGGGGCGCTGACGGGGCCCACTGGCGTGCGGGCCCACGCGCTCGTGGAGATGCTCTACGGCTGCGGCATCCGGGCCACCGAGGCCGCGGGGCTGGATGTCTCCGCCCTGCACCTCGATGAGCCCGACGACCCGCATGTGGTGGTGCGGGGAAAGGGCGGCCGGCACCGCGCCGTGGCCGTTCCCGCGGTCGCGCGCGACGCGCTGGTGCGGTACCTGGCAACGGCGCGCCCGGAACTGCGCGCCCGCGATGTGCGCCCGCGGCCGGATCAGGCCCGCCACCGGGATGCCGACGCGGTGTTCCTGGGCGCGCGGGGCCGGCGCATGGGCCGGTCGGACGTGTGGCGCGAGGTCCAGAGGGTTGCCGATGCGGCGGGCCTGGTGTCCGAGGGGGTGCGGGTGTTCCCGCATGCGCTCCGTCACTCGTGCGGCACCCACCTGGTGCAGGCCGGCGTCGACATCCGCTACGTGCAGGCGCACCTCGGGCACGCGAGCCCCGTCACCACCGAGGTGTACACGCATGTGACGGCCCAGCACCTGCGCGACGACTTCGACCGTGCCCACCCGCGCGCCCGGCGGGCCTGAGCCCTAGGCGGCGTCCAGGGGGATGACCTCGGCGCGCACGCCGTGGGGGCCGGTGACCAGCCGGCCCACCGAGGCCCGCATGGCGGCGTCCCCCAACTGCCGCCGGTAGCGGCGCACCACGCGGTCGGCCACGCCCGCGGCCCCCGGCCGCGGCGGGCGCCCGCCCTGCAGGCTGCCCCACGGGCACACGGCGCCCGGCGAGAACACCAGCACGCCC
>CAZPAT010000165.1:0-3364 GCA_964584485.1 uncultured Bifidobacterium sp. | reverse complement strand
CGGATGAGCGACTGCGCCGCCGCGCGGCGGTTGATGGGCTGCTCGATGTCGGTGCGCATCACCTCGGCCACCTCCTGGGTGGTGAGGCCCAGCGGGAACTCGGCCAGCACCTCCTCGGGCCGGTCGTCAGGCACGGCGCGCCGCGATCCCGCGGGGTCGAGGTTGGCCACCACCACGTCGTACGCCTCCATGGGCTGGAACCCACCGGCCTCCAGCACCTGGTCGCCCGCGCGGAAGATCAGGGACGGAGCCGTGTACCGCACCGCCCCGTCGGTGTCGGCGGCCTTGCCCTGGAACTCCGTGGGACTGCCGGATGCCGTGCGCGCCTCGGCCTTGTCGGCCTGGTAGGCCTGCTCCACCTCGGGCGCATCGATCGTCGCCATCACCTGCTGCACGTCCAGACCCGGCACGCGGCGGAGTGCCGTTGCGATGTTCGCGTCCTCGTCCATGAGCATGCGCGTGGTGAACCATCCCAGCTGAAGCGCACGGAACGCCGTTATCTCCTCGCCGGGCGCGAGGAGCCGCACGGCGTGGAGCGCACGACATGCCCGGCCGGTGCCCGTCAGGCGGGCCCGGGGGCCTTGCGTGAAGGGCATCCCGAATTGCCGGAACATCTCCATGCGCTGGCCCATCATGATGGGGTCGTAGCCGCGCTGCTCGTACATGGAGGCGTCCTCGGCGATGCCGATGGTGACAAGCCGCCACCGCAGCCGTGGCCCGTAGCGCCACTGCAGCGCCGCGAGCGAGGGCGAGGCCGAGTAGCCCCACGGACAGCCGGGGTCGGAGATGAAGGTGATCTCGATATCCATAGGCACGATGGTAGGCGCTGGGGCTCGGGTAGCCTGCGCCCATGGCCGAACCTCTCCTCATCTCCGACGGCCGGGCCATGGGCCTGGTCGACGACCGCGCCCGGCTCTCGTGGCTGGTGGCGCCCCGCATCGACCAGCCCAGCATCGTGAGCGGGCTCATCGATCCCGAGCGCGGCGGCGGCATCGAGCTGGTTTTCCCGGACTCCGAGCCCGTGGCGCATCGCCACCGCGAGGGCACGCTGATCGTGGAGACCGACCTGGAGGGACCCACGGGCGCCGTGCGCGTGATCGACGCGCTGGCAATCCCGCCGCGCGGCCCCGTGCAGGCGGCGTGGCCCGGCATGTTCGTGCGGCAGGTGCTGGTCCTGAAGGGCGAGGTGGAGATCGGCCTGGTCACCCGCCTGCGCTACGCGTACGGCCGCAACCCCCCGCGCTGGCGCGGCGAGGGACGCAAGATCATCGGATACGGGCCGGGCCTCACCATCGAACTGCAGAGCGAGATCCCGCCCCGCGCCTACGGCGTCGACCTGGGCGGCACCACCACGCTGCCCGAGGGCGAGCGACGGGTGATGGCCCTGCGCTGGCAGGACCCGCAGGCCAAGGGGACCGACCTGCGCGTCACCGTGGAGGACACGGCGCGGTTCTGGCGCGCATGGGGAGCCGCGTGCGACCACGACCCGAACGCCGTACTGCTGAAGGGAATGATGTACCACCCCACCGGCGCGATGCTGCGCGCGGCCACGACCTCATACGGCGATGGGCCGCTTGCGGATGGGCGCCTGGCCTGGATGGAGGACCAGCCGCGCGCGGCGGCGGCCTTCCGCGCCCTGGGCTACGAGGGCGAGGCCGCGTACATCGAGCAGTGGATCGAGCGGGCAGGCGAGGGCGGTCCCGTCCGCGACCTCAGCGGGGGCGAGCCCCCCGCCGAGGCCAAGGTGGACGATGTGGACGCCGACATCATGATCGGCGCGCCACCGGGCGATGCGCGCGGGAACATCCCGTACCTGCCCGACCTGCTCGACCAGATGGGCGCCTGATCAGTCGAAGTTCTGGCAGCCCATGGGCTCGATGTACGGGATCATGTCCTGCCAGGCGGCGCCGCCGATCAGCGCCTGCACGGCATCGCACTCGTTGCCGTCGAGCGCCGACCCCGCCTGCAGCAGGTACCACACCTTCTTCGACGGCGGTGCGTAGTAGATGGCCGCGCCGTCGAACGCGTACTTCCGGCAGTTCGACGCCCGGCGGTTGAACTTGGCCCCGGCCACCGTCTGCTTGCGGGCGGAGAGCTGCACCGTGTAGCACCGGGCCGGGCCCTTGACCTTGGCGGCCTTCATGATCGCCCGCTTCTGGGCGGCCGTCGGGCTCTTCTGCTTGCTGACGGACCCGCCCGACAGGGCGGGGGCGGCGGTCATCGCGAGAGCTGCGACGGCCGCGATGCCGGTGGCGATCCAGCGCGAGGTCATGGGTAACTCCTGGGTCGGGAGGGGGACGGCCGGCGCGACGTTACCCGCAGCCCCGGTGGGCTACGCTCGCGCGCATGGATTGGGGAATCACCTGGCGGGCGGCGCTGTCGCAGGCAGTCGTGGTGGCGGTGCTCGGCGCAGCCACGGGCCTGGCCTTGTCGCATGAGTTCTTCGAGTCCTGGGGCTGGGCGATCGGGCCCCTCGCGTGGCTGGCCGCCACGCTGGTGACCATCGCCATCTGGTCGCTTCCGGCATGGCCCACGCTGTTCGGCGCGATCGTCGCCGGGCTGGTGAGCCTGGTGGGCGTGGCGACCGGGCTGCACTGGACAGGATCGGTCATTGCGCTGGTGCTGTTCGCCCTGTGGTGCGGGTGGCAGGGGCGGCGCCCCGCCCTGAGGCTCGCGACCTGACGGGCGCCTAGGCGCCCTGGCCCACGGCGTCGCCCAGGGCCTCCCACACGTCCAGCTTCGAGCGCACCCGACGGATGACCTCATCGGTGAACGCCGTGGTACCGCACTCGCCGCCCAGGTCGGGCGTGCGGAAGCCGTCCGCCACGGCCTCGAGCGCGCCCTCGTAGATGGCGCGTGACGCCCTGCGCGCGGGCTCGGAGCGCATGTAGCCCAGCACCGCGGCCCCGGCCAGGATCATCGCGAGGGGATTCGCGACGTCCTTGCCGAACAGCGTGGGCGCGGTGCCGTGCGGGGCCTCGGCCATCACCACCGATGGCGTGAAGTCATCCGCGAAGGCCAGCAGCAGCGACTCGGCACCCGCGATGGTGCCGAACAACTGCAGCACCATGTCGGAGAGCAGGTCGCCGTCGCGGTTGAGGGATGGCACCACGAGGGCCTCCCCCGTGTGGCCCACCAGCACGGCGTAGAGGGCGTCGATGAGCGTGGGCCGATAGGGAATGCCCGGGTACCGGGCGGCGGCTTCGTCGAGCTCCTCCTTCAGCATGCCCTCGTAGACCGGGGACACCGTCCACTTCGGCCCGCCGATCACCGTGGCGTTCATGCGGCGCGCCTGGAGGAACGAGAACTCGGCAACGGCGCGGCAGACCCGCCGCGAGATGTGCTCCTCGCGGTAGGCCACCTC
>CAZPAT010000164.1:0-3403 GCA_964584485.1 uncultured Bifidobacterium sp. | reverse complement strand
TGACCCCCTGTTTACAAGACAGGTGCTCTGACCAGCTGAGCTACTCCGGCGGGACCCGCCGAGCGGGCCGGGGGATGCTGCCTAATCGACCACCTCGACCGGGATGCCGGCGTGCTTCTCCACCTCGGCCGCGACATCGGCACCGAACACCTTGCCGAGGAATCCGTGGTGGCTATGCCCCACCACGATCAGGCGCGCGTGGTACTCCTGCGCGGTCTCCACGATGAGCGCGCCGGGCTCGCCGATGGCCCATGCATACTCGGCCTTCGCAACGGCGCCATCCTCCACGCGGCTCCTGGCCTCCTGCAGCACCTCGTGGACATCGGGCATCTCGGGGAACGGGCCCTGCATGGGACTGCCATCGCCCATGGTGCCGAAGGCCCGCGGCCCGGTGGGGTCGAGCACGGCCTCGTGGACGGCGAGGACCAGCAGCGGCGCGTGCAGCTCGTTGCAGCGCGCAATCGCGTGGTCGAGGGCCTTCTCCGCCGACGCGCTGCGCTCGTAGCCGACCAGGATGGGTGCGCTCATGGGGTCCTCGGGTTCATCGGGGTACCGTGACGACCCGCAACGTACCCGGAAACGCGTGATGCCGCCATGAATGGCGGCATCACGTCAAACCCTCACCCTCCAGTGGAGGGATGGATCAACCCTCTACTGGAGGTCGAGTACCTCGCGCTCCTTCAGGTGCACTTCCACCTTGCGCTTCACGCGCTGCAGGGCGTTGTCCACGCTCTTGGGGTTGCACTCGAGCCGCTCGGCGACCTCCTCGTACGAGCGCCCTTCCAGGTACATCGCCAGCACCTGGCTCTCGAGCGGGCTGAGCACGCGCCCCAGCGTGTCCACGAGGCTCTGGAGTTCCTCTGTGGAGATGGCCTGGTTCACCGGGTCGGTCACCGGGTCGTCCGGCAGCACGTCGGCAAGCGTGGTCTCCTGTTCGCTGCCGGCGCGCGAGTTGCTGAATGAGACGTAGGTGTTGAGGGGCGAATGCTTGTTGCGCGCCGCGGTCTTGATGGCCGTGATGATCTGGCGCGTCACGCAGAGCTCGGCGAACGACCGGAACGATGCCTCGCGCTCGGGCCGGTAGTCGCGGACGGCCTTGAACAGGCCGATGAGCCCCTCCTGGATGAGGTCCTCGGAATCACCGCCCGCCAGGAAGTACGCGCTGGCCTTCAGGCGCACGAATCCCCGGTAGCGGGAGATGATCTGATCCATCGCCTGACCGTCCCCGGCACGGGCGCGGCGGACGAGGCCCTCGTCGACGATGTCGACGTGCCCCTGTTGGTCCAGATCGGTCAGCCGGCGCGCAGCGGCACCCATGTTCACTCCCGTGTGGCGTTTCGGAGGGCTCTCGCAATCCCTCAACCTTCACTTCAGACTCAGGCTGAATCTTTACTTGAAGGTAAGAGATGCGGGATTGATACCGATCGCACAAGACGGTGTCAACCTCCGGGCCCGGATCAGCCCCCCGCCACGGCACGGAACGCCAGCACCGCTGCCGCCGTGGAGAGGTTCAGGGACCCCACCCTCCCCCGCATGGGAATGCGCACCAGCTGGTCACAGACCTCCCTGACCTTCGGCCTGAGGCCCGCCCCTTCGGCGCCCAGCACGATCACCGCCGAGGGGTCCCATGCCACCTCCCGGTAGTCCGTGCCGGCATCCGCATCCGCACCGACGGACCAACGGCCCGCACCCGCCAGGTCGTTGACGAAGGCCACGACCGACCCGATGCGTGCGATGGGCAGGTGCTCCACCGCACCGGCCGACGCCTTGCAGGCGACCGGGGTGATCCCCGGGCTGCCCCGGGATGGGATGACCAGGCCGGTGAAGCCCGCGGCATCGGCCACGCGCGCGACCGCCCCGAGGTTGCGCGGGTCCTGCACCTCGTCGAGCACCATCACCGGACCGTCACCCTCCAGCACTGCCTGAGGGTCTGCATATGGGTACTCATCGGTGATCGCAACCATCCCCTGGTGATCGCCGGTTCCGGCAAGGCGGGCGAGGTCCTCGCGCCGCTTCACCACCACCCGCACCCCGGTGAGCGCGGGGTCCTCAGCGGCCTGCGCCAGGGCCCACACCTCCTGCACGGGGCGCCTGCCGGCCGCGATCAGCTCGCGCACGGGATTGCGCCCGTACACCAGCACGGGCCCGTCGTCGTCGCCGTGGCGGGGCCTCCGCCCGTGGCGCCGGCTGGTCACGACGCCGGGATCACCTCGGGCCCGTCCGGCCCGTCGCGGAGCTCGAAGCCCAGGGCGAGGATGGCATCGCGGATCTCGTCCGCGCGCGCGAAGTCACGGTCGGCGCGGGCGCGCTGGCGCTCATCAGCCAGGTCGCGCACCTCGTCCGGCACCTCGTCACCGACCTGCGACGCGAGCCCCGACAGCCCGATCATGTCCAGCAGCGCGGCGAGGTCCCGCCGGACCTCCTGCACCTGCCCCTCGGGCAGTCGGCCGCGCTCGAGGGCCTGGTTGATCGCCCGTACCAGGTCGAAGACGGCCGCCACGGCACCCGGGGTGCCGAAGTCATCGTCCATCGCCGCGATGAAGCGCTCGCGTGCCGCCGCTGCGGCGGTCGCGAGTTCCACGTCGATGGCGTCCCCGGGGTCCGCGAGCGCCCGGTCCAGGGCGCGCACGGCATTGCGGATGCGCCGGCAGGCGGCCTCGGCATCCCGCATGCGCTCATCCGAGAACGGCAGGCGCGACCGGTAGTGGCTCTGCATGAAGTACGCGATGACCGTATCGGCGCCCCACTGCCCCACCACGTCCGCGAGCAGGGCGATGTTGCCGATGCTCTTGCTCATCTTGCTGTCGCTGAGCTCAAGCATCTCGTTGTGCATCCAGATTCGCGCGAAGGGAGCGCCATGCGCGCCCTCGCTCTGGGCGATCTCGTTCTCGTGATGCGGGAAGACGAGGTCGATACCGCCCCCGTGCACCGAGAAGCCCATGCCGAGCTCCTTCTCGGCCATGGCCGAGCATTCGATGTGCCATCCGGGGCGCCCCGGGCCCCACGGGGAGTCCCACCACGCGTCCTCGCCCTCCTTCAGGCCCTTCCAGAGCGCGAAGTCGAGTGGATCGTGCTTCAGGTCGCCCGGGTCGGTGTCGGGCATGTCATCCAGCCGCCGACCCGACAGGCACCCGTAGTCGGCGAACCCGCGCACACGGAAGTAGACGTCCCCGCCGGCCTCGTACGCAAGGCCGCGGTCCACCAGGTCGGCGATGAGCGCCACGATCTCGTCCATCGAGTCGGTGACGAGCGGCTCGGCATCCGGGCGCCCGAGGCCCAGCATGTCGGTGTCCTCGATGTACTGCCGGGTGCACCGCTCCGCCAGCTCGGTTGACGGGATCCCCTCGGCCCGCGCGGCGTCGTAGATCTTGTCGTTGACGTCGGTGACGTTGATGACCAGGCG
>CAZPAT010000163.1:0-3409 GCA_964584485.1 uncultured Bifidobacterium sp. | reverse complement strand
GCGAGATCGCCACGGCGCTGGGGCACGCCCACATCAACATCGAGGACCTGCACCTGAGCCCGGCGCGCCCCGATGAGCCCTTCGGGCGCCTGGAGGTGGACGTGGCCGGCGAGGGCGCCGCCGCCCGCGCGATCGAGCTCATCGCCGCCCGGGGCTTCCGCGCCACCGCAGCCGGGTGACCGCGGGCCCCGTCGGCCCTAACCTTGGGGTTGAGATCGACGGGGGAGGGGCGATGGGCATCTTCGGGATGGGAAATCCGGTCATGGTCACCGAGCAGGACGCCCTGCCCGGGCGCACCGAGACCATTCGCGTGCCGGCGGCCCACGAGGTGCTCGGCACCGCGTTGCTGCCGCCCTTTCCCGAGGGGCTCGAGCAGATCGTGGTCGGGATGGGGTGCTTCTGGGGCGCCGAGCGCATGTTCTGGACCCAGCCGGGCGTGTGGACCACCGCCGTGGGCTACGCCGGCGGCTTCACGCGCAACCCGCTCTACGAGGAGGTCTGCACGGGCCGCACCGGGCACACCGAAGTGGTGCTCGCGGTGTTCGACCCCGCGGTGACCTCCTACGGCGAGATGCTGCGGGTGTTCTGGGAGGGGCACGATCCCACCCAGGGCTTCCGGCAGGGCAACGACGTGGGCACCCAGTACCGGTCTGCCATCTTCTGGGCGGACGACCGCCAGCGACGGTTGGCCGAGGAATCCGCGGGCATGTTCCAGCAGGCGCTCGACGTGGCAGGGGCGGGGCGCATCACCACCGAGATTGCCGAGGCGGGCCCGTTCTTCTACGCCGAGGGGTACCACCAGCAGTACCTGGCCAAGAACCCCAACGGCTACTGCGGGCTGGGTGGCACCGGGGTCTCCTGCCCGGCCGGGATCGCCCGGCTCGCCTAGCGGTGGACGGCCTGGCGCCGCCGCGGCCGCTTCGTGCGGCCGACTTCGACGCCGCGCGCGCCGTTGCCGATGGGTGGTTCGGTCATCCGGTGGGCCTCACGCTGCACCGGCTGTTCTTCGACCAACTGGGGCCGCATGGCGTGTGGATCGCGCGCGATGACGGCGCGCCGGCCGGCTTCCTGCTGGGCATGCCCAGCGCGGCGGAGCCCGACCTCGCCTACGTTCACCTGCATGCGGTGGACCCCGCGCTGCGCGGCCGCGGTGTGGGCGCTGCCCTCTACCGCCACTTCGGGGCACGGGCCATGGAGCGGGGCTGCTCCCGTATCCGCGCGCTCGCCGCGCCCGGGCGGGAGGGGTCGATCGCGTTCCATCGCGCGCTGGGATTCGACGGTCCACTGATCACCGGCTACCTCGGCCCGGGCCAGGACCGCATCGTCTTCGAGCGCGCGCTGCCCATTCCATGACCGCCCTCCCGCCGCCCCGCGGTGACGCGACGTCATGGGTGGACACGCACCTGCGCGGCCTGTTCGACGGCCCTGCCCGCGCCTCGGGACGGTTCCGCGGGGGGCAGTCGGCGGCGGATGCGGCACTCAGCACCTTCGACGTCGCCGGGTACGCCGCCCGGCGCAGCCGGGTGTGGCCCCCGGGTGCGCGCGGTGCGTCGGGCCTCTCGCCCTGGATACGCCATGGCCTCATCACGCTGCCCCGGGCCTGGGCGCACGTGGCGGGCGGACCCGCGCGGGACGTCGGGCGATTCCGCGACGAGCTGCTGTGGCAGGAGTACGCACGGCACCTGTACGCCCGCCTGGGGCCCGCCGTGGGCCGGGACCTGCGCGCGCGCCGGGCGGTGCATCCCGGGTCCTCTCCGGCCCGGGCATGGGATCGCTCGATGGCCTGCGTGGACATGGTCCTCGGTGAGCTCGAGGCCGATGGCTGGATGGTCAACCAGGCACGCATGTGGATGGCATCGCAGTGGGCGGTGCGCCATGGCCTCGACTGGCGGCAGGGCGAGCGGGAGATGCGGCGACAACTGCTGGACGGCTCGCGGGCCGCGAACGTGCTCGGGTGGCAGTGGGTCGCGGGCACCGCCACGGGCCGGACTTACGGCTTCTCCCGCCAGCAGGTGGAACGGCGTGCCCCCGGCACGTGCGCGGGCTGCGCCCACCGTGATGCCTGCCCCATCAGCGCCTGGCCCGCCGGTGATGACCCCGTGCGCATCGACCCCGACCCCCGGCTGCGCGCCGCGGTGGACCCCGGTGCCGTCGGCGGGCCGGTGCGCCCCGAGCGCCTCGGCGACCCCGACGTGGTGTGGATCACCGCCGAGTCCCTGGGTGACGACGACCCGGCCCTTGCCGCCAACCCCGATGTGCCGACCGCATTCGTGTTCGATGAGGGCTATCTGCGGCGGTTCCGCCCGTCGGCGGCCCGCCTGGTGTTCATCGCCGAATGCCTTGCCGACCTGGCCACGCGCCGTGAGGTCGAGGTGCACCGCGGGGACCCCATCACGGTGCTCACCGGCCGCCGGGTGGCGGCCACGTTCACGCCCGTGCCCGGCTGGCGGCGTCGGGCGCGCGCCATCGCGCCGGTGGACGTGCACCCCTGGCCGTGGCTGCGGCGTCCGGGATCCGGCAGCGTGGCGTCGTTCAGCGCGTGGCGGGGCGGGGCCGGGACGTCGCGGCGAGGAACGCGCCGATCTCGCGGCTGAGGCTGCCCCCGCGCCATGCCAGGGGGCTCGCGCCGTCGTCCTCCACCACGAACCGGGCATCCGGGATCATCTCCGCCCAGCGCTCGGCGATCCACAGCGGGTGTTCGGGGTCGAGTCGGTCGCGGCTGCCCACCACGAGCGCCGGGCACCGGATTCCGCGCAGCGCCTCCTCGCCGGGGAATGCCGCGCCCGCGGGGGTGGTGCGGAGGGCGTCGGCCACCGCGGCCGGGTGCGCGTGCCGCGACATGCGCTGGCGCATCACCGTGCGGATGAGGTCGAGGCTCTTCGGCGGTACCCCGGGGTCGCCATAGGCCTGCACGAACCCCTCAGCGCCGCCCTCCGCCAGCCCGGTTGCCAGGCGATCCCAGCGGGCGGGGTCGCGGGTGGGGGTGCCGAGGTGCGCGGGGGTGATCGCCACCAGCGCCTGCACCCGGTCGGGATGGTCCAGTGCCACGGCGGCGGCCACCGCCGAGCCCATGGACATCCCCACCAGCGCGGCACGCGCGACACCGCGTGCGTCGAGCACGCGCAGGGCGTCCGCGGCCAGCTGGTCATACCGGTAGTCGCCGGGCGAGGAGGCGGGGGAGGAGTCGCCATGCCCGCGCGAGTCGTAGGCGATCACCCGATATCCCTCGCGCTCCAGCGCCGTGGATCCATGCAGCACGTAGCGGCGGGTGGCAGACAGCCCGTGCAGCAGGAGCACCGCCGGCCCCGTGCCGGTGTCCTCCCCGTGCAGGGTCACGCCGTCACCGTCCACGGCGAACGTGGTCATGCGGCGTCGCCGAGCAATGCGAACAGGCTCTCCGAGTGGCGCT
>CAZPAT010000162.1:1200-3439 GCA_964584485.1 uncultured Bifidobacterium sp. | reverse complement strand
GTGAGGCCCGGATCCGACAGGTCGCGCGGGGGCGACCACGCCGCGCCGCGTGGCCGTCGCGCCATCTGGATGACCCCGGCACGGCTCCAGGTGGCGATTGCGTTCCCGCCGGCGTCCATCGCCATTCGCGTGCCCCGTACCTGCGCGGCAGGTTGGGACAGATCGATCGGCGGTCCCCATCCGCCGGTCACCGGCCGCGTGGCGGCCTGGGCGACCACCTCGCCGCCTCGGGTGAGCGACCACGCTGCCATCGCGGTGCCGTCGGCGGCGAGATCCACCGAGGGGTCGACCACCACCCCGGTCCCCACCGGCGACGCGGTGTCCGGCGGGGAGAATGGCCCGGAGGGCCCACGGGTCGCCGAGCGCACGCGGTAGGTGGCGCCGTCATCCTGCCGCCACAGGACGATGACGCCGGTACGGCCGCCGGCCACCGCCGGCGATGATGCCGACTCGCCCTGCGGCGATACACCCGTCGCCCGCGCGAAGCGGCCGTTGGCCCGGCCGCACGCCGCGCTCACCGCCGAGGGTGACCGGCCGCGGGAGTCCTCCGAGGCCCACGCCACGAGCGGCGCGCACCCGCGCCCGAACGCGACGCGGGGGGATGCCGCCACGCGCGATCGCGGTGACAGCACCGCCGCGGGCAGGAACCTCCGGCCCGAGGGCCGGATGCTGGTCCGGATGCGACCGTCCTGCACCCAGGTGACCGCGGCGAGGCCGCTGTCGGTCATGGCCACCTGGACCTCCGTGGCCCCCCGTCCGCTGCCAGGCACCCTCCGCGGTGAGTACCACGGGCCGCCCGGCGTGCGCACGGATGCCATCACGCCGGTGCGCGTCGCCCACGCGGCGATCGCGCGGCCGTCGTCGTTGCCCGCCACCACCGGGGGTCCCGCGCCGCGGGCGGGCGGTGCGATGGCCGTCGGCGGCAGCCAGGAGGTCGCCGCCATCGCACCCGGCGGCGCGATGACCAGCAGGCCGATGGCGAGGGAGCGGATCACGCGCCAATCGTAGGCGCACCGGGGAAGGGGAGGGCGCCCGCCCGTCGAATCAGTCGCACGTGCCACCCGACGTGACAGAGCTCGCCGAGGTCCTGCGCCGCGACTACGAGCGGTTCAGCCCGGCTCAGCAGGCCCTCGCCCGGTACCTCGTCGATCATCTCGCTGAACTGCCGCTGGTCTCGGCTCACGAGGTTGCCCAGGCCGCGCACTGCAGCCCGGCGACCGTCGTGCGATTCGCGCAGGCCCTCGGCTATTCGGGCTATCCGGAACTGCAGCGTGCCGTGCGCCAGATCCACCGACCGGGGCTCGGCGTGCGCGCCGTGGGCGGGCCGGGCGGGCCACCTCGCGCGCAGGCCCTCGACGCCGACCGCATCGCCCTGGAGGACGTCTCGGCCCGCCTCGGGCCCGACGGCGTGCAGCCGCTGGTCGCGGCGCTCGCGTCCGTCGCCCCGGTGGTGGTTGCCGGCGACGGCGTGGCGCGGCCGGTGCTGGCCCTCCTCGAGGACCGCCTCGCCAAGGGCGGCCGGGAGGTCCTG
The DNA here is from genome assembly GCA_964584485.1 of uncultured Bifidobacterium sp. Classification (GTDB taxonomy): domain Bacteria; phylum Actinomycetota; class Thermoleophilia; order Miltoncostaeales; family Miltoncostaeaceae; genus SYFI01. Next base: position 1,908 of record CAZPAT010000162.1, on the reverse strand, counting down.
GTGGTGGACAGCGGTGAGCCCCGCGTGCGCATGCGCCTCGGTGCCCTTGCGCGCGGCGGCGGGGTGATCGCCGTCTCGATCGGCAAGGACACGCGGGTCGCGGAGTATGCAATCGCGGCCGCGCGGTCTGCGGGTGCCCCCGCGGTGGCCCTGGTGGACTCCAGCCTCTCGGCGGCCGCCCGTGCCCCGGTGGTGCGCGTGGTCCCCGCGGAGGAGCGCGGGGGTGAGCCCAGCCTCACGGCATTCGTCGCGGTCGCCCAGGCGCTGGCCCACGGCATCGCCGCGCACCAGATGCCGCGGCGGGCACTGACGGCCATCCCGGCCTAGCCCAGTTCGTTCTACACTTCCGGCGGATTCCGATCAGGAGTGGAACGAGTGAGCGACGAGGTCGCGGCAAACGGCGCGCAGGAGCGCACCACCGGCACGGAGACCGTGAAGGCGGGGCTCGCGCGCATGCTCAAGGGCGGCGTGATCATGGACGTCGTCGACGCGGACCAGGCGCGCATCGCCGAGGACGCCGGGGCATGCGCCGTCATGGCCCTCGAGCGCATTCCGGCAGAGATCCGGAAGGCCGGCGGCGTGGCGCGCATGAGCGACCCCGAGATGATCATGGGCATCCAGGATGCCGTGAGCATCCCGGTCATGGCCAAGTGCCGCATCGGCCACCACGTCGAGGCCCAGGTGCTGCAGGCGCTCGAGATCGACTAC
>CAZPAT010000162.1:0-1100 GCA_964584485.1 uncultured Bifidobacterium sp. | reverse complement strand
CCTCGGCACGTGCGCGGGCATGATCATGCTGGCCGATGGCATCGCCGGGGGCGGACCGCAGCCGCTGGTGGGCGGCATGGACATCGTGGTCCGGCGCAATGCGTTCGGGCGGCAGGTGCACTCCTTCGAAGCCGATGTCGAGGTGCCCGCGCTGGGCGCGCCGCCCATGCGCGGTATCTTCATCCGCGCCCCCTGGATCGAGGCCGCCGGGCCGTCGATCGAGGTTCTCGCAGAGCACGGGGGACATCCGGTCGCCGCGCGCGATGCCACCCGCATCGTCGCGGCGTTCCACCCGGAGCTGACCGGGGACCGGAGGTTGCACAGGATGTTCGTGGAGCGGGTGCGCGCATCGTCGGGCGCCCAGCAGAAGGAGGGATCCGTTGTCGGGGCACAGTAAGTGGGCGACCATCAAGCGCAAGAAGGGCGCGGCCGATGCCAAGCGCGGCCAGCTCTTCTCCAAGCTTTCCCGTGCGATCACGGTTGCCGCCGGGGAGGGCGGGGGCGACCCGGCGTCCAATGCCGCGCTTGCGACCGCCATTGAGAAGGCCCGGGCGAACTCCATGCCCAAGGACAACATCGAGCGCGCCATCCAGAAGGGTACGGGTGAGGGTGACGGAGCGGTCGACTACGAGTCCGTTACCTATGAGGGATACGGCCCCGGTGGCGTCGCCATCATCTGCGTGGCGCTCACGGACAACCGCAACCGCACGGCCAGCGACGTGCGCCACATCTTCAGCAAGAACGGTTCTGAGCTGGGCACGCCCGGCAGCGTGGCGTGGCAGTTCGAGCGTAAGGGCATCATCATGGTGGACTCCGAGGGCGTGGATGAGGAGGCCCTCATGGACGCCGCGCTCGAAGGTGGCGCGGAGGACATTGGGGAGGATGGCTCGCAGTGGCAGGTCGTCACCGAGCCGGTGGACCTCTCGTCGGTGCGCGGAGCGCTTGAGGCAGCTGGCTTCGCCGCCGCGTCCGCGGACATCACCATGCTTCCGAAGACCACGGTGGAGGCGGGGGAGAAGGAAGCCCGCCAACTGCTGCGCCTCATCGACAGCCTCGAGGAGAATGACGACGTCCAGGACGTCTACGCCAACTTCGACATC
>CAZPAT010000161.1:0-3449 GCA_964584485.1 uncultured Bifidobacterium sp. | reverse complement strand
TGCAGACCAAGCGGGACAAGATGGGGCACATCCTGCACCACAACGGGCTGGACCTGGACGCCTCGGGGGACGGGGACCGGTAGGCGCTCCGGCGCGCGACGGCGGGCGGCCCGGACGGGTGGCGATGCCTGCCGTCGGCAGTGCCCGCTGGGCGGTGCGCGTGCTGGCGCTGGCGGTGGCCTTCGCCGCTGCCGATGCGCTCTCGTCGCTGACCTCGGGCCCCGGCAGTGGGGTGGCCGGGATCTGGATCCCCGGCGGGGTCGGGCTCGCGGGTCTCCTCGTCGGCGGCATCTCGCTGTGGCCGGGGCTGGTGGCCGGTGGGCTCGCCGCTGCGCCCGCGTACGGCGTGGTCGGAGCGGCCACCGTTCCCGTCGTCGCGGCGAACACCCTCGCGGTGGTCGCCGCGGCATGGGTCATCGGGCGCCTCGGCACCGATCCCCGCCTTGGCAGGCTCTCCGACGTCGCGCGCCTGGCGGTCGGCAGCATTGCGGGCGGGGTCCCCTTCGGCGTGCTGGGGGTGGTGGCACTGCTCGCGCTCGGGCCGGCGCAGGAGGGCGGCACGGCGGCGGTCGTCACCCTGTGGACGCTCTCCACCGTGACGGGCTTCGTGGTGGTCGGCGCCGCCGCCGCGGTGCTCATCCTTCGCCGGCGAGAGCGGATGCCGGGGCAGCGGGTGGTCGAGGTGGTGGTAGGCCTCGCGCTCGCGGCCGGGCTCGCTGCCGAGGTGTTCGTGGGGGGCTCCGGGGCGCTCATGCTGCCCCTGTTCCTCGTGGTGGCGGTGGTGGCCGGACGCGGGGGACCCCGCGCCGCCGCGCTCGCATCGCTGGCCCTGTTCGGGTTCGCGGCGTCCTCCGTGGTGGCCGGGGGCGGCCCGTTCGGCGGCGAGGGCCTGGAGGGGCGGTCGCTCACCTACCAGACGGCCGCCCTCGCAATGGCGCTCGGCGTGCTCGCCATCGGCGCGATCGGCTCGGGCGAGCCGGGAAGCGCCCCGGGCACCCCAGACGCCGCGCTGGCATTCGTCATGCTTGCCGGCGCCGGCGTGGGGCTCGGCCTCAGCGAGGCCGTGGTGACGCCCGAGCTCATCACCCGGGTACCGAAGCCGCAGGTGACGCTCGTCTCCATGCTGGTGGCCCTGGTCATCGTGGTCGGGGCGCTGGCCGGCACCGGCATGCGCGCGCACATCACCGGGGTGCGGTCGGCGACCCGGTCATGGTGGGCGCTCGTCATCCTGGCCGGCGCCGCGCTGTTCGGGGCGGAGGAGCTCTTCCTGCTGTCCCTGGCGGACATCGAGGTCACCCGCGCCCTGGTGCTCTCGAGCCTCGCGCCCATCATGCTGCTCATCCTCGGTCTGGCGCGGCGTGACCTGCCGCTGTCCTGGCGGGCGGGCGCCGCCCTCGTCCTGGTGCTCGCGGGCTTCTATGCCGTGACCCCGGGGGAGGGGTGGCTCGAGGGGACGACGGCCGCCGGGGTGTGGCTGGGCGTGGGCTCGTCGGCCTGTGGCGCGGTGCTCGTGCTCGCGCTGGCCGGGTGCCGCCGGAGCGGGCCGGTGGGGCCGACGGCGGCCGGGGCGCTCGTGGTGTCCTCCATGGGCGCCGCCATCCTGTGCGCGGCGCTGGGCGTGCTGCCGGGTCCATCGCTGTGGGGGTCGGAGGCCGTGATCGGCGGCATTGCCTACGTCGGCGTGCTCGGGGCGCTGATCCCGCTGCTGGCCTCCACGTGGGCACTCCCGCGTATCGGCGCGCTGCGGGTATCCCTGTTCGAGGTGCTGTCGCCCATCATCGGTGTGGTGGCCGCCCTTGCGTGGAGCGGCGGCGCCCTGGATGCGTGGCAGGCAGCCGGCATCCTGCTGCTGGCCACGGGGCTCGTCATCGGCGCGCGGTTGCACGCCGTCGGGCACTAGCCCAGGGGTATGCGCACGGCCACGCCGCCGATGGTGCCCGTGTAGGCGCGCTCGCCACCCCGGGCAAGCGTGAGCGTGCCGTCCCACGATCCCGGGCCGTTGACCCGTACCGCCCCCTGGAACGTGCTGCCGTTGAACCGCAGGGTGCCCGTGATCGACACGCCGCGCACCGCGCTGAAGCGCGAGAACGCGATGGCCTCGCCGAACACGCCCCGGGGACGCGCCAGCCCGCCGCGGATGCCCGGCAGGGCATCCAGCCCGGATTCGGTGGCGGCGTCCATGGCGAGCACGCCGTCCTGGATCGCCCGGCGCGCGGCGGCCGCCACGCGCCCGGCGGTGCCCGGCGCCCCACTGGGCGCGGTTGCGCCCAAGGTGGCCGGCGGCACCGGGATGGGGGTGGGGACCGGCGCCTCGCGGTTGCAGGCGGCGGTCGATACGCGTCGGCCCGAGAGGACGTTGCGCAACTGGGTCCGGGCACAGGGGTAGGAATAGAGCAGTGAGTGCCCGGCCCCGGGCGCCACCAGCACCTGCCCGAGCGGCGCGCGCGCGGCCACCGCGCGCGCGGACTCGACGGGCGTGCGCAGGTCCTGGCCCCCGTCCATCAGCAGTGTCGGCACCGCCGGCAGCGGGCCGGCGGCGAGCGGATCGATGGCGGCGTCGGGCCACTTCGTGCAGCTCTCCGCCGATGCGCCCGGTACGGCATTGGCGGCGGTGAACGGGGCGAACGCCGCGGGTCCCGCCTGCGCGGCGGCCGTCGCGAGCAGCGCGGGCCGTGCCTCCAGGGGCGTGGCCGAGGTCCACGGCAGGGCCAGGTCCGCGCAGGTGGTGGCGTAGAAGAGGGCGGATGACAACTCGGACGGTGGCGCCGCCGTTCCGGCACCGGCGAGCGTCGAGAGCCTGAGCAGCGGCGCCGGGTCACCGGTGCGCGCCGCCCGGGCGGCCCCGGGCCACATCGCACGGGCGGTGGGACTGAGGTCACCCACGGCGAGCAGCGCGGGCAGGTCACCCTGATTTCCCGGTCCACCGAGGGACGTTCGCACCGTGCGGCCGCTCTCGGTTGTGCGCATGCCCCGGATGGGTCGCGTGGCGGTGATCTGCACCAGCGCCGAGATGTCGGCCACCGGGTCGGGCGTGATGCCCCGGCAGCGCCCGCGGGAGCACAGGTCACCGAGGGCCGGGGCGACGCGCTGGTAGAAGGGCACCTCGAGCCCGTTGAAGGTCACGGGGTCCACCACGGAGTCCATGACCAGGTGGGTGACGCGCGACGGGAACCGCTGCGCGTAGTACTGGGTTACGTAGGTTCCGTAGGAGATGCCGCCGAGGGCGAACGCCGGCACGCCGAGGCCGTCGCGCAGGGACTCCAGGTCCAGCACGCTGTCACGGGTGGCGTACAGGGCGCGGTCGGGGCCGAGTTGCACGGCGCAGCGCCCGATGGCATCCACCGACCCATCGGAATCGCGCCCGTCCAGCGCGGTGCACGTGAGGGCCCCCCTGCCCGTGCCGCGCTGGTCCAGCATCACCAGGTCCCATCCCGGGATGGCGGCGGCCA
>CAZPAT010000160.1:0-3465 GCA_964584485.1 uncultured Bifidobacterium sp. | reverse complement strand
CAGCTGGACAACACGGTCATCATGTTCATGGGCGACAACGGCTACATGCTGGGCCAGCACCGCATCAAGAAGGGCAAGTACTTCCCGTACGAGCCATCGCTTCGCATCCCGCTCATCGTGCGCGGGCCCGGGGTCACGCCGGGGCAGGTGAACCGCTCGCTGGTCTCGCTGATCGACGTGACGCCGACCGTCCTGGACTTCGCGGGGGTCACGCCCACGGGTCGGGTGCCGGACGGCGTGTCCCTGAAGCCGGTGCTCACCGGCCAGTCCGCGGCACCGGCCCGCACCATGCTGCTGGAGAGCGGACCGCAGCAGGCGCCGAACGGCGACACCCTGCCACTCTTCGATGGCGTGCGCACGCCGCACTGGTCGTGGTGGCGCTACGAGGACGGAAGCGAGGAGCTCTACGACCTCGTGCGCGATCCGTTCCAGATCAACTCGCGCGCGTCCGACCCGGCGTACCGGCGCACCCGCGCCGCGCTCATCCGTGAGTGGCAGCGGCTCAAGGACTGCTCGGGCGCCGAGTGCCAGGTCCGCACCACGCGCATCCCGCGCCCGGCACGGGGCTGACCGCGTGCTGCCGCCCCGCCCCGGACCATTCGTCCGGGGCGGGGCGGGGCACTACAAGAGGATCGTGGTGACCGGGCCCTCGCGCTCGCGATCGGCCTCGTAGGCATCGATCACCTCGGAGCGACGGAGGGTCAGACCGATGTCGTCCCATCCGTTCAGCAGGCGGTCACGCACCGAGTCCTCGATGTGGAACTCCACCGTACGGCCATCGGGCAGGGCCACCGCGCACTCCTCGAGGTCCACGGTCATCTCGATGCCCGGCTGGTCGAGCGCCTCGCGCATGATGGTGCGCACGTCGTCCTCCGGCAGCAGCACCGGCAGCATGCCGATCTTCGTGCAGTTGGTGCGGAAGATGTCGGCGAACGACGGGGCGATGACCACGTCGAAGCCGAAGTCCTGGATGGCCCACGGGGCGTGTTCGCGCGAGGAACCGCACCCGAAGTTGCGACCCGCCACGAGGATGCGCGCGCCCGCGTATTCCGGCCGGTCGAGCAGGTAGAAGTCCTCCTCGCGCCAGTCGAAGAACAGGAACTCGCCGAACCCCGTGCGCTCGATGCGCTTCAGGAACTGCTTGGGGATGATCTGGTCGGTGTCCACATCCGCCCGGTCGAGCGGGGCGACCTTCGACTTCACGATTGTGATGGGTTCCATGTCGGCGACCTCCCCTAGGCGCCCGCGAGGGCGGCATCGAACGTGCGGACGTCCACCAGGTGGCCCGTGATGGCCGCGGCGGCGGCCATGGCCGGGCTCACCAGGTGGGTGCGGCCGCCCTTGCCCTGGCGGCCCTCGAAGTTCCGGTTGCTCGTGGACGCGGCGCGCTCGCCCGGCTGCAGGATGTCCGGGTTCATCCCCAGGCACATCGAGCACCCGGCGTCACGCCACTCGAAGCCCGCCCCGCGGAAGACCTCATCCAGGCCCTCGTCCTCGGCCTGGGCCTTCACGGCCATCGAGCCGGGCACCACCATGGCGCGCAGGCCATCCTTCACCGACTGGCCGCGCACGACGTCGGCTGCTGCTCGCAGGTCCTCGATGCGACCATTGGTGCAGGAGCCCAGGAACACGGTGTCGATGGCGATGTCCTCCATGGCCTCGCCGCCGTGCAGGCCCATGTACTCCAGTGCCCGGCGCACGGCCTCCTGGTCGGTGGGGTCGTCGTACTGCTCAGGTGTCGGCACACGGCCGGTGATGGGCGCGACCATGCCGGGTGTCGTCCCCCACGTCACCTGCGGGGCCAGCGAGGGGACGTCCACGTCCATCTCGCGATCGAACTGCGCATCGGGGTCGGACGGCAGGGTGCGCCAGCGCTCAACGGCCTGCGCGAAGTCGCGCGGCGCGGCCATGCGCCCCTCCACGTAGGCGAACGTGGTCTCGTCCGGGGCCACCATGCCCGCGCGGGCGCCACCCTCGATCGACATGTTGCAGACCGTCATGCGGCCCTCCATGGTGAGCCCGCGGATGGCCTCGCCCGCGTACTCCACCACATGGCCCTGCGCGCCGGAGACGCCCATCTGCCCGATGGCCCCGAGGATCAGGTCCTTCGCCACCACGCCGCGTGGCATCTCGCCCTCGAAGTTGATGCGCATGGTGCGGGGCATGCCCTGCGGCAGCGTCTGGGTGGCGAGCACGTGCTCCACCTCGCTCGTGCCGATGCCGAAGGCCAGCGCGCCGAAGGCGCCATGGGTCGAGGTGTGGCTGTCGCCGCACACGATGGTCATGCCGGGCTGGGTGAATCCCAGTTCCGGGCCGATCACGTGCACGATCCCCTGGCGTGGGCTCGTGAGCGAGAAGAGGGGGATGCCGAATTCGGCCGCGTTGCGCTCCAGCGCCTCCACCTGCAGGCGGGACAACTCGTCCTCGATCCCCCGCTCACGACCGACCGTGGGCACGTTGTGGTCCACGGTCGCCAGCGTGCGGTCCGGGCGCCGCACCGGACGCCCGGCCATCCGCAACCCATCGAAGGCCTGGGGCGAGGTCACCTCGTGCACCAGGTGCAGGTCGATGTAGAGGATCGCCGGACCGCCGGGGCCCTCGGGCACGACCTCGTGCAGGTCCCACACCTTCCGGAACAGGGTCTTCCCCACGTGCAACTCCTCCGTCGTCGTCGGCCGGCGGCTACACGCCGCTTTCGGCCATCCTCTCGGTCGCATCGGAATTCCTGCTGGCGGTCACGGCGCGCAGGTAGGCGATCGCGCTGGCCTCGAGCACGTCGGGTGACACGCCCTGGCCCGTGAACTGCCGGCCGTCGATCTCGCACAGCACCCGCGCCTCGCCCAGTGCATCAGGCCCGTCGGTGACCGCCGACACCGAGTACTCGAGCAGCGTGCCCGCCGACCCGACGGCTGCGTCGATGGCGCCGATGAGCGCGGCCACCGGGCCGTCGCCCGTTCCCTCGCCGGTGAACTCCACGCCGTCGGCGCCACGGACGATCACCCGTGCGCCGGCCTTCGCGCCCGACTCCCCTGAGAACGCGATCTCGCGCAATTCGAGGGAATGCGCGTGGTCCACCCGCATCTCGTCCTCCATCAGGGCTTCCAGGTCCATGGCGGAGAGCTCGCCCTTGCGGTCGGCGACCTCCTTGAACCGCCGGAACGCCTCGTCCAGCGAATCCCGGTCCAGTTCGTACCCGAGGTCGGTGAGGGCCTGGCGCAGGGCGTGGCGGCCGGAATGCTTGCCGAGCACCAGTTCGCTCTGCGTGAGTCCCACGCTCTGGGCGTCCATGATCTCGTAGGTGAGCGGGTTGGCCAGCACGCCGTGCTGGTGGATTCCCGCCTCGTGCGCGAAGGCGTTGCGCCCGACGATCGCCTTGTTCGGCTGGATCTCGTAGCCGGTGAGGCGGCTCACCATCCGGCTGGCCCGCGTGATCTCGGTGGTCTCGATGCCCGACCACAGCCCGCC
>CAZPAT010000159.1:0-3494 GCA_964584485.1 uncultured Bifidobacterium sp. | reverse complement strand
TGGGCTCATCCGGGTCGGTGCTGCCGATCTTCCGGCGGCAGATCGCGGCGGGCGGGCCGGTCACGGTGACGCATCCGGACATGACCCGCTACTTCATGACCATTCCCGAGGCGGTGCAGTTGGTGATCGAGGCCACCGGCATCGCGGACGGCGGCGATGTCTTCGTGCTCGACATGGGCGAGCCCGTGCGCATCATGGACCTGGCGCACAACATGATCCGCCTGTCGGGCATGGAGCCCGGCCGCGACATCCAGGTGGAGGTCACCGGCGTGCGGCCCGGCGAGAAACTGCACGAGGAGCTCTTCAACCTGGATGAGGAGGTCACGCCGACGCGCTACGGAGGGATCATGCGCGCCACCCGGCCCGCACTCGATGGTGGTGCGCTGGATGCCCGCATCCGCGAACTGCGCGTGGCAGCGGCCACCGGGGATCCCGTCGTCGCCTCGTCGGCCCTGTGGGCGACGCTCCGGGCCGGCAGGGACGACGCGCCGGTCGGCGAACCCCATGACGTCAGTGCACGCGACGAGGGGGACGACCGATGACGACGGCCGAGGTAACCGTTCTGGCGGGTCCGGACATCCTTCCCCCGGGCTGCGAGCACGTGCGCCCCGATGGCGTGCTGTCGCGGGTGCGGCGCACGTGCTGCGAGCACCGCGCCGACGCCTACTGCGTGGGGCGCGCCGTGGAGGGCCCGGGCCTCGTCTACTGGTGCGCCGAGGGGCGGCACCACCTCACCTCCGACAAGCGGTAGCCGCACGCGCCCCCTGCGGGCCGCTCGGATAAGGTTGCCTTATGGACCTGCGGCAGCTCCTGACCCTCCGGACCGTGGTGGACAAGGGCTCCTTCTCGCACGCCGCGGAGGAGCTCGGGATATCCCAGCCCGCGGTGTCATTCCAGATCCGCTCGCTCGAGGATCGCATCGGCGAGCGCCTGCTGGACCGCAGTGGCCGCCGGGTGACGCTGACCGACGCCGGTCGCGTGGTCGATACCCATGCGCGCAGGATGCTCGCGCTCGAGGCGGACATGCTGCGCGATGTCGCGGGCCTCGCCGACCATCTGTCCGGACCGCTCGTCCTGGGGTCGTCCACCGGCCCCGGTGAATTGCTGCTCCCGCACCTGCTCGGGGGCTTCAAGCGCGAGAACCCCGAGGTCGAGGTGTCGCTGGTGGTCCAGGACACGCAGGCCGTGTGCGACCGCGTGCTGGATGACGAGATCGAACTGGGCGTGGTGGGTGCCGCCCGGCCCCACCGCGGCCTGGTGTTCGAGCCCTTCATGCGTGATGAGCTGGTGGTGATCTGCCCGCCTGATCACCCCCTCGCGGGCGAGGGGGTGATCACCCTCGCCGGCCTCGCGTCGCAGCCACTCATCATGCAGCAGCGCGGGTCGGGCGTGCGTGCGGTGCTCGAGGCGGCCCTGCGGGCCGAGGGCATCCGCCCACGGGACCTGGAGGTCATCCTGGAGCTCGGACTGCAGCAATCGGCGCGCGTCGCCGTGCTGGACGGCCTCGGGGTGACCGTCATCTCGCGCCTGGCGGTCGAGCGCGATGTGGCCGAAGGCCGTCTCGTGGCACTGGAGGTCACCGGAGCCGGGCTGGCGCGTGACTTTTCGCTGGTGCGTCACGCGGGGCGCACGCCCAGCCGCGTGAGCGAGGCTTTCGTGCGCTACGCACGTGAACACCTCGGTGACCTGGTGCAGGCGGACGGACGGGCACCGGCCCGGGGCGGTTCGTGAGCGCGGACGCTGCGCGCTGCGACGTGCTGGTCGTGGGCTCCGGCGGCGCCGGAATGAGCGCGGCGATCACCGCGCGCGAGGTGGGGGCGTCGGTGCTCGTCATCACCAAGTCCGCGCTGGGCGCGTCCAATACCGGTCGCGCCCAGGGCGGCATTCAGGCGGCAGTGGGCCCCGATGACACCACGGACGATCATTTCGAGGACACATTCGCGGCCGGGCATGGCGATGCCGACCCCGCCCTCGCGCGCATGCTGGTGGAGGGCGGCCCCGATGCGATCGCGTGGCTCGGGCGGATGGGCGTCGGGTTCACGCGCGAGGGCGATCGGCCGCGCGTGATCCGGTGCGGGGGCGCACGCCGTCCCCGCCTGCTGCAGGCGGGCGAGCGCACCGGGGCGGAGATGGTGCAGGCGCTGCGTCGCGCGGTGCGGGAATCCGGGGCCGAGGTGTGGGAGTCGACCTCCCTGGTGGGCCTGCAGCCCGTCGATGGCGGATGGATCGCCAGCGTGGAGCGCCGCGATGGCATCCGCTCCGAGATCGCGGCCGGCGCCGTGGTGCTCGCGGCGGGCGGTGGGCTGGCCGGGGAGGCAGCCCGCATCGGCGAATCATCCACCAATCACCCGGATGCCACGCCGGAGGTGCTCGAGATGGCGCTTGCTCTCGGGGCGGAAGGGCGCGATCTCGACTCCTGGCAGCGCCACCCGACGGGTGCGGTGTGGCCCCCGGGCCTCGCCGGCTACGCGCTGCCTGAGACCACCCGGTCGTACGGCGCGACGCTGCACGACGCCGCCGGAGCGCGGTTCGTGGACGAACTCGCGCCGCGCGACGTGGTGGCCGATGCCATCATCGACGTGGTGGCCAGGGGTCGCGGCGCAGCCGCCCCGGATGGCAGCATGGGCGCGTGGCTGGATACCACCGCCATTGACCGGCAGCATGGTCCGGGCTTCACGGCCGAACGCCTGGCGTACGTGCACAACCGCTACCTGAAGCAGGGGGTCGACATCACCACCGATCGCGTCCTGGTGTACCCGGTGCTCCACTACCGCAACGGCGGGCTCGTCATCGACGGGCAGGGGCACACGACCCTCGATCGGCTCTACGCCGCAGGCGAGATCACCGGCGGCATCCACGGGACCAACCGCCTCATGGGCAACTCGCTGCTGGACACGGTGGTGTTCGGCCGCATCGCCGGCGCCGCGGCCGCACGGGGGGCCATGGCATGAGCCCTCGCACCGCGGACTTCCTGGATCTCCCCGACCGTCCCGCGAAGCCGCGCGAGACCGGCATCAGCCACGTGATCGACAAGGGCCTCTCCCCGCGTCAGGTGGAGGATCTTTTCGAGACATCGGGCGAATACATCGACATCGTCAAGCTGGGGTGGGGCACGGCGTACGTGACGCCGAACCTGCGCGAGAAGGTGCGGCGATACCAGTCGTACGGGGTGGCCGTGGTGATCGGCGGCACCTTCTGGGAGGCCTGCCTGGCGCAGGGCCGACTGGCCGAGTGGAAGGACTTCATCGGCGACCTCGGGTTGCGGCATGTCGAGGTATCCGACGGCACCGTTGACGTGCCGCACGAGCAGAAGCTCGCATGCATCGAGGAATACGCGGCCGACTTCACCGTGCTCTCCGAGGTCGGGTCGAAGGATGGCAACGCCGTCATCGCGCCCTACCGGTGGGTCGAGATGATCCGCGGTGAGCTCGACGCAGGGGCGTGGAAGGTGATCACCGAGGCCCGCGAGAGCGGCACGGCGGGCGTGTTCCGCG
>CAZPAT010000158.1:1861-3538 GCA_964584485.1 uncultured Bifidobacterium sp. | reverse complement strand
TCCGAAGATCAGCCCCCTGGAGGTTCGCCCCGCGAAGGTCGGCGAAGCGCAGGTCAGCGCGGCGCAGGTTGGCCCCCCGCAGATTGCCGTGGTACTTCACCCGGCCGCGCAACTGGGCGCCGACGCACTTGGCCCCCCGGGCGAGGGTGCAGGTGCGCCTCTTGCCGTTCACCCCGTAGGTGTAGCGGAAGGGGCTGTCCAGTTGGAGAACTCCCCCGCTGGCGTACTCCCCACGCGGGTCCCATGTGACGACGTTTCCAGCGCTCGCGCCACCCGCCGCCCCGAGGGCGATGGCCGTCACTGCTGCGGCGGCAAGTACGCGGCGGACCACGAGGGCCACCATAGCGCGCCGCACCCGCGGACCCGCTCGCCCGGGGCAGCGGGAGGGCGGGGCGTTCCCGGCCCCTCTGGCCGTTTCCACCCCGCCCTGTGATGCGCCGGCAGCGGATCGGAACCGCTGCCTGGTCTGCCGGTCCCTGACCGGTCTACCTACGATGATGCTCCGCGGGGCGCCTGACGCATCCACCCACATGGGTGGTTCGGCGCGCCCGGGCGGGGAGTAGCATGATTCCCGGGATCGCCGCCGGTGATCACGATGCAGGGGGCAGCGATGCGACGCATGCACACGACCATCCTCGTGACCGGGCTGGCGGCGGCCGCGCTCCCCGCGGTGGGCGCCGGGGCAATGGCCTACGTCACGGCCCCGCGCAGCATCACCACGCCTTCGCAGGTGATGGTGGCGAATGACGATGGCACCGGCGCGCGAGCCATCGCCCGCGGGCAGTCGGCGGCCATCTCGCCCGATGGCACCAAGGTGGCCTACCAGGCGGTGTCGTCGTCGACGGACACCGGGTGGAGCGGGTTCGTGGTGGAAATCGCGACCGGGGCACGCACCGCGCTGGGGTCGGCGTGCATCACCACCCCCGTCTGGTCACCGGATTCGCGGTGGCTGGCCTGCCAGACGCAGTCGGCCAACGCGAAGGGCTTCGTCACCGGCAACGGCCTCGGGCTGGTGTCGGTGCCCGCGTCGCTGTCCGGCGTGGCCATGTTGCCGGTGGCCGACTACGTCGCGGCCAAGGGCAATTCCGTGGACTACGGAATGGCATTCTCGCCCGACTCATCGCGCATCGCGTTCTCGTTCAGCAGTTATCCGCCGCCGATCGATGGCGGCACGCTGCTGGTGGCACCGCTCTCCAACTCGGGCGCGCATACCCGCGTGATGACCCGGGCGGGCAGCCCGGTGTGGGGAGACGCCGGTATCGCGGTGGCCCGGTCGCGTCGGGTGCGGGTATCGCTGGGCGGCCCACCCATGCGCCTCATTCGTACCCAGGTGTGGACGGTGCAGCCCGACGGCACGGGCGCCCGCCAGCTCACGCGTTACTCCGCGAAGGGCCTCACCACGGGTCCCTATCCGGTTGCGTGGGCACCCGCGGGCAACCTGCTGCTGGGCTCGATCGGCGGCGAGGACCAGTCCGACCCCATCACCATCTCGGTGCCGCGCGGCGCCATCCGGGTGCTCCGCCGGGGCGCGATCGACGTTCCCGCGGCCATCTCGGCCGACGGTCGGCGGGTGCTCTACACCGCCGGCGTGGACGGACCCCCGGTGAACATCCGGGTGATCGGCATCCGTGGCGGCACGCCGAGGACCCTCGTGCGAAACGCCTCCGGCCCGTCGGT
>CAZPAT010000158.1:0-1761 GCA_964584485.1 uncultured Bifidobacterium sp. | reverse complement strand
GCATCCGTGGCGGCACGCCGAGGACCCTCGTGCGAAACGCCTCCGGCCCGTCGGTTACCGCGGGCTGGAACGGCTAGGGCCGCGCGGGCGATGGCGCCTGCAGATGGGGACCGCACCCGCTACTGGCCGGCCATCGAGGCCCGCTACGGGTCGCCCATGTCACGGTGGTTCGACGAGATAGCGGCGCTCGACGGCCGGCCCTACGGCGAGCAGATGAGCCGGCTCATCGACGGCTTCGGCTTCAGCCGCGCGCACGCCAACGCCGTGGTCATGTACTGCCGTGGCTCCGCCAGTTCGCGGCGCGTGGATTCGCCAGACGCGTACCTGGCGCAGGTGGATCCGGTGGCGGCGGGCACCGTGCGTCGCGTGCTCGACGCGCTGACGCGCGGCCACCCGGGTAGGGAGGTGGTGATCGCCTGGAACCAACCCATGGTGAAGGAGGGGGACGACTACCTGCTGGGCGTCTCCGTGGCCGCCCCGCACATCACCATCGCTCCGTGGGGCGAGGGAATGATGGTGCGGTTCGCCGACCGCCTGGACGGCTACGTGGTCAACAGGAAGACGTTCCGCGTGCCACTGGACTGGGACGTGGACGAGGCCCTGCTCGACGACATGGTCGCCGTGCGGGTCACGGAGGTTGCGGGCGGCTAGAGGCCCCGGCAGCGGGTGCGCGCCACGCGGCCGTCGGGGCATGTGGCCCTGGCCCAGGTGATGCCGGCACGGCGCGTTCCGCGCATCGAGGCGTACGAGAGGTCGGCCCCCGACAGATCGGCCCCGGAAAGGTCGGCATCGCGCAGGTACGCGAGCAGCAGTGTTGCGCCTGCCAGATCGGCGTCCACCAGCCGTGCATCCGCGGCACGGGCGAAGGAGAGATCGGCCTTCGCCAGGTCGGCACCCGACAGGTCGGCGCCGGTCAGGTTGGCCCCGCGGCAGCGCGGATAGCACCGCAGCACCCGCACGCCGTTTCGCGTGACGCGCCGGCTCGGCGTGTTCTGGAACCGCGCCGCGGTGAGTTGCGCCCCCCGCAGATCGGCGCCGGCCAGGTTCGCGCCCCGGAAGTCGGCGGAGCGAAGATCGGCGCCCCGGAAGTCGGCGCCGCGCAGGTCGGCCTTCCGGAAGTTGGCACGGCGCAGGTCACCGTGGTGCACCGCCCGCTCGCGCAGGCGCACGCCCGCGCACGACGCCTTCGCCTGCAGCACGCACGTCGTGCGCGTGGGGCCTGCGGAGGCCGGCTCACCGGCGAGCGCGCCAAGCGCGGCGACGCCCGCAAGGGCGAGTCCCACGCCGGCCGTGGAGCGGATGTTCTTCAGTACGCCGAAGTCAGGAATAGTGGGCCACGTTAGTGCATGGGCCGGGTGCCGCAGACGGCGGAGGTTCGCTACCCGGTGTTCACGCCCACCGAGGTGCCGGTGGTCGTCCATTCCGCGGGGGGCACGGTGGCCGCGCCGATCCCGGTGTCGGGCAGTTCGAGATAGGTGATGGGGTTGGGGAAGTCGCCCTTTCCGTCCAGTGCATCGCGCAGCGTGGCCGGGCAGGTATAGGGCTCGCCGTAGGTCCAGTAGCTCTCCCACATCTTCATCACCGTCCGCGGCCCCGAGGTGTCCATCTCGATGTGGTGGCAGAAGTACGTGTTGGTGCCGAGCCCGGGGATCTCGTCGAAGATGATCCCGGCCTGCCACAGCAGCGAGGGGTCGTCGGGGTCATACGTGCCCCACCCGGTGGTGCACTCCACCGTCATCACGTTCGCGCCGGCCTTCGCGC
>CAZPAT010000157.1:0-3543 GCA_964584485.1 uncultured Bifidobacterium sp. | reverse complement strand
GTATGGCCAGAAGAGCACCTTCGGGCGCACCAAGGCGTGGGCGGGGGTGAGCTGAGATCCCATTCCTGAGGCGAATGCTGTCGGCTGCGGCCCTCACGGCGCTCACGATCGCGATTGCACCCGCCGTGGCTGCACCGGAGCCCTCGGCACGTCAGGGCGCTGAGTTCTCGCCCCGGATCATCAATGGTGGCCCCATCGGCGTTGCCTCGGCCCCGTGGCAGGTCGCCCTTGTTACTGCGAGCGTCGCCGACAACTACAACGCGCAGTTCTGCGGCGGCTCCCTGCTCAGCTCAACCACGGTGGCCACCGCCGCGCACTGCGTGCCGGGCCTCGCACCGAGCGCAGTGCAGGTTCTGGCAGGGGTCGGGAGCCTGTCTGAATCGACAACTCGCTTCGGCGTGTCCGCCATCGTCAGCCATCCGTCGTACAACGCTGGGACGAGTGAGAACGACGTCGCGATCCTCACCCTGCAGACGCCCGTGTCCCTCGACGGCGTCTCCCGCGCCGCGATCGCGCTGCCGCCGCCCGGGCCCTCCAGCACCTCGTGGCCACCCGCGGGCACCAGCGCCTTCGTCACCGGTTGGGGAAACACGTCAACGTCGGGCAGTGCGTACCCAACCCAGCTCCAGGGCGTGACGGTGCGCGTACTCACCGACCCGTCGACGGCATCGTGCGGTTCGTATCCCGACCCCTTCGGCAACGCATACGACGCGACGACGATGCTCTGCGCCGCCGACACCGACCCCGCGCGCGATTCATGCCAGGGCGATAGCGGCGGACCGCTGGCAATCGAGCGCTCGGGAACATGGACGCTTGCGGGTGTGGTCAGTTGGGGGTACGGCTGCGCCAACCCTGCGTACCCCGGCGTGTACTCGCGCGTCACGACCTATCGGGACTGGTTTCTCGGCCAGGCAGGCGAGGTGAGCACGCCGCCCGGCCAGCCGACTGGCCTGACCGTTGCGCCGGGGATGACAACCGCCGACGTGTCGTGGGCCGCACCCTCGGCGAACGGTGGGTCGCCGATCACCTCGTATACCGCCACCGCGTCACCGGGCGGTGCATCCTGCACCGCGGCCACAGCGGCGACCTCATGCACCATCTCGGGACTCTCGCCGGGCACGACGTACTCCGTGACGGTCATTGCACGAAACAGCGTTGGGCCGGGCTTCGATTCGGCAGCGGTGGCCACGACGACTGCTGCACCTGCACCTGCTGCACCTGCACCTGCTGCACCTGCACCTGTTGCGGCAGTGCCTGATCCGTGTGCCGGGCTCTCCGGTCTTGCCGCGACGACATGCGATTCCAGCGCGGTCCGCGACCAGCAAATCGCGGCCGCCACGGCCACCCGCGACCAGCGCAGGGCCGCCTGCGCGACGCGCAGGAACAAGGTGCAGCGCACCCGGTGCATCACCGCTGCCAACGCCACCTACACCCGCGCGGTGAAGGTCGCGCGCGCGAAGGCCACCCGCACCATCTCCCGCGCCAAGTGCGATGGGAAGCCCGCGCAGGCCAAGCGCATCTGCACCACCACCGCAAACGCCACCTACACCCGCACCGTGAAGGTGGCCACGGCGCTCAGGGCCCGCACCATCGCCAGGGCCACGTGCACGCAGAAGAAGGGCACCCAGCGCACCCGGTGCATCCGGACGGCAAATGCCCGCTACACACGTACCGTGAAGATCCAGAACGCCGTGAGGACCCGCACCATCGCCAGGGCGAGGTGCACGCAGAAGAAGGGCACCGCTCGGAAGGCCTGCACCTCAAAGGCCAATGCGCGATACCGGGTGGCGGTTGCCCGGGCTCGGGGTCGCTAGAGGCCCCGGGGTGGCTCCGCCCCGCCGTATGGGGCGGGGCATCGGCGCCAGAGACAAGCGCCCGGCTCCGCGCCCCGGAGGCGCCATCGGCCACGGGGTATCGTCCGCCCGTGGCCGAAGAACCCCGCCCAGGTGCCGACTACGCGGGTCGCGATCTCCGTGGCGCAGATCTCGCGCGCGCCGACCTTTCCGGCGCCGACCTCTCCGGCGCGGACCTCTCCGACGCGAACCTGTCCTTCGCCATCCTCGCCCAGGCAACCCTTCGCGACGCGATCCTGTTCGGAGCGGACATGGCCCGCGCCGACCTGACAGGCGCGGATCTCACCGCGGCCGACCTGACCGGGGTCATGCTGACCCGGGCAACGCTTGCGCGGGCGACCCTCGCCGGAGCCGACCTCACGGGCGCCGACCTGACCGGGGCCATCCTCACCGGAGCCGACCTCACGGGCGCCGACCTGGCGGGAGCTGTGCTTGACCGTGCTGATGTGGGTGGTGCGAACATGGAGGGCACGCGCTGGGTAACCACCACCCGCCCTGACGGCACCATGACGAGCGCTGAGTAGTCCGTGTACGAGAGCCGCTAGCCTCCAGCGCATGGTCCGCTATCTCCTCATCGCGGCCGCCGTCGCCCTGGGGGCGGCAGGAAGCGCGGCCGCGCAGTCCCCAGGCTGGCCCGGCACGGAACCGCTGCCGTTTTCTGACGCCGTTGGATCCCCGACCTCCGGAACATGGGACGCCACCCACACCTATGCGGTGAACGGCAAGAAGCGCACCTGCACGCTCACCCGGGGGGCGAAGTGCGTGGGAGCCCAGTTGCGCGGCCGGGTGAAGCACCACGGCGACCTGCGCAAGGCCAACCTGCGCCGCGCTGATCTGCGGTTCGCTGACCTGCGCGGGGCCAACCTCGCAGGTGCCGACCTTCGAAGCGCCAACCTGAAGCACGCGGACCTTCGCGGGGCGAACCTGAAGGGGGCAAAGTTCCGCTACGCCGCACCGGTGCACCGGAAGAAGGCGAAGCGCAGCAACCAGTACTGGCTCTGTGGCGAGGCCAGCTGCGCAGGCGCGAAGCTGAACTACGCGAACCTGGGCTATACGGATCTGGCGGGTGCTGACCTGCAGGGTGCGGTCCTGGTCTACGCGAGCCTGTACGAGGCGAACCTGACTGGCGCGAACCTGACCCGCGCGAGCCTTAACTACGTGACTGCGAACTACGCGACCCTGACCGACGCGAACCTGACCTCCGCGTACATGCCCTTCGTGAACCTGACCGGCGCGAACCTGACCAACGCCACCCTGACCGGCGCCACCCTGTCCGCCGTTACGTGGAGCAATACCACCTGCCCCGACGGCACCGTGACCAACACCGGCTGCCCCACCTAGCGCGGGAAGGGTGAGGTCCGGTGGGGCCGCCGAGATGATGAGTTCCGAGTCGCCGGCCTGCGCACGGCGGCGGGCCGGAAGACGGCAAGCTGGAGCAGCACCACACCATCTGCCCCGACCGCATCCCGACCGGCGCCACCGGCTGCCCGACCTCGCGCTTCGGCGGAACAGGATCAAAAGGCGCGACTGGCCGGTTGGGTAGGCTCGACGAATGTCCTTTCGCCTCGTCACCCTCACCATCACCGCTGCCCTCGCCCTCGGGGCGGCAGGCAATGCGAGTGCGGGCGGGTTCGTCGGGATCGGAGACGTCGCCCCGACCTCCGGCACCTGGGACAGAACCCACACCTAC
>CAZPAT010000156.1:0-3607 GCA_964584485.1 uncultured Bifidobacterium sp. | reverse complement strand
TTAGAGCAGCGGAATCATAATCCGCGTGTCGGGGGTTCGAGTCCCTCCTCCGCTATTTGACAGACGGCGCATTGGCGCCCCGGATAACGCGCCTTACTTGGCCGTCCACGTACCGCAGCCGGACGCGGACGTGACCGTTGTCCCGGCAACGAATCCGATGCTCACTGCACCCGATCCGGTCATGGTCACGACGGTGGCATCGCCGTCCATCTCCGTGGACAGCGACACACCCGAGTTTCCCTCAGCTCCGCCGGCGCTGATGTCACCGAGCTCCCCACCCTCAACGCGCACCGTGCACTCCGAGGTGATGTTCGCGGTGTAGTTGCCGGCCGGAACATCGGTCCCGATCTTGACGGTGGCGTTCTCGAACGAGCGGCCGTCGGCTGCGGTCGTCGCCTTCGTGGTCGTGGGCGGCGCGGCCTCGGTGGTCGCCGATGCGCTGGTGGCGCCATCATCACCGGACATACTGCACCCGGCGAGAGCGACAACGGAAACGAGGATGGCACCGGCTGCGAGGGGCTTCATGATCATCGGGGGTTCTCCTTGGGTACGGGCGGGCGAGTGTACCGGCCCATGGCAACGAGGAGTGCCTCGCCCCGGGAGCACGCCACCCGGGTGACCCGCGTGGCGGGGGGCTCGGGCCCCACCTCCGTTACCTGGCGGTCCAGGTGCCGCACCCCTTCGACGTGAGCGTCGCGCCCTCGGGGAAGCCCAGAGTCACATTGCCGGGGCCCGTGATCGTTGCGATCGACGTTTCGCCATCGGCGGACGTCTCCAGATTGCCCGACGCGACGTCGAGCTCCGAGAATCCCGCGCCCCCATCCTTCATCGTCACCGTGCAGGTGCCGTCAAACGTTGCCGTGTACGAGCCGACGACGGCATCGATGCCGATAACCACCTGCCCGTCTCCGAACGACGTCACGGGGCCGGATGCTGCCGTCGTGGCCGCGGTGGTTGCGTCGGCCGTGGCCGCAGCCGTGGTGGACTCATCATCGCCGGACATACTGCATCCAGCAGCTCCAACGCCGAGGGCAAGCACGGCACCGACTGCGGCGATCTTCGTGATCATCGAGGAGCCTTTCGTTCCGGGTGGTCGCGTAAGGGTACCGGCATGCACTCCCCGGGACTGGCCCGGGCATCGCTCGTCGTCCTAGTCGCGATGCGCAAGCGCGGCGAGCAACTCGACGGGGAACGGGATGATGGTGGTGCTGTTCGTCTCCGATGCACCGATGGCGTTCATGGTCTGCAGGTAGCGCAACTGAAGGGCCCCGGGCGACGCGCTGATGATGTCCGCGGCGGCAGCCAGCCGGTTCGATGCCTCGTACTCGCCCTCGGCCGCGATGATCTTCGCGCGCCGCTCGCGCTCGGCCTCGGCCTGCTGGGCGATGGCGCGCTGCATGCTGGCCGGAATCTCCACGTCCTTCACCTCCACCACCGACACCTTCACGCCCCAGGGGTGCGTCTGCTGGTCGATGATGGACTGCAGGCGGTCGTTGATCTGGTCGCGCTCGGAGAGCAGTTGATCGAGATCCACCTGGCCCAGCACGCTGCGCAGCGTGGTCTGGGAGATCTGCGAGGTGGCGAGCTCGAAGTCCTCCACCTGCACGATCGCATTCGACGCGTCGAGCACGCGGAAGTAGGCCACGGCATTCACCCGCACCGTGACGTTGTCGCGGGTGATCACCTCCTGGGGGGGAACATTGAGCGTGACCGTGCGGAGGTCCACGCGGACGGCGCGGTCGATGAACGGAATGAGGAAGAACAGGCCGGGGCCCTTCTCCCCGATCAGCCGCCCGAGGCGGAAGACAACCCCGCGCTCGTACTCGCGTGCCACGCGCACCGAGGCGAAGAACAGGATCACCGCGAGCACGGCGACGGCGATCAGCACATAGACAACGGTCACGAGAAACCTCCTGATTCGACAGTGAGCGTGAGGCCAGCGGGGTCGACGCCGGTAACCCGTATGGGCGCACCTGCCGGGATGGTGCCGCGCGTCGTGCGCGCCTCCCATATCTCCCCGTTGACGAAGACGTGTCCACCGAGGGGGCTGACGTCGGCGCGCGCATGCCCGGACTGCCCCATGAGCGCAGGGATCCCCGTGGCAACCGGGGCCTCCTGTGCGCGGCGCACGCGCCGTGCGAGGAGCGCACAGCCGCCCGCGATGGCGACCGCCGTGATGATGGCCAGTGCGGGACTGGTCTGCTGCGACGGATACGGCGAGTCGAACAGCAGCACCCCGCCCGCGGCAAATGCGGCGATTCCCGCCACGGCAGGCACTCCGTATCCGCCCACCATGGCCTCCACCGCGAACAGGCCCACGCCGACAAGCAGCAGTACGACGCCCAGCCACCCGATGGGAAGGGCGATGAGGCCGGGAACGGCGAGGGCGAGTGCCGCCACGCCCACCACCCCCGGCACGATGGCCCCCGGGGACACGGTCTCCAGGGCGACCCCGGCGAGCCCCACCATGAGGAGCAGGAACACCAGGTCCGGTTGATCCAGCACGCCCACTCGGGAAGAAGCCTCCTTGCTGACCCGGCGATCACGATAGTCCCCTCGACGCCCCGCGCCACGGGAACCGCGCAGGTGGCATGGTCGCGGCGTCTAGGCTCACGTCATGTCCGACGCCACCTCACTCGAGGTCGTCTTCCCGGGCGACACCAATCACATGGGCACGCTGTTCGGCGGCACGCTGATGGCCTGGATGGACCGCTCCGCCTTCTTCGCCGCATCGCGGCGGGCCCGGGGCACCGTCGTCACCCGCAAGGTGGATGAGCTCGAGTTCCGCGTGCCGATCTTCGTGGGCGACTTCGTGGAGCTCACGAGCCGCGTGGAGGCCGAAGGTCGCACCAGCATGACCGTGCTGGTGGAGGTGCACCGGGAGAGCCCTGCGGACGGCGCCCGCGAGCTCTGCACCCGGGGGCGGTTCACGATGGTGGCGGTGGACGACTCCGGTATGCCAACCCCGCTGCCACCGCCGCTGCCTCGCTGATGCCCTGCCGGCTGTCAGCCTTGATTCCGGCGATCGTGGCTGGCGCGCTGGCCGGGGGCGGGACGGGCTGGCTCCTCTCAATGGCAGAGTGGATCCTCACGGGTGATCGCGCGGTGTTCGGGTTCGGATCCCCCGGCTACATCACCCTCGTCTGCGCGGGTGCGGCCGCCGGAGCGCTCATTGCGTACCGCACGGCGCGCCGGAGCAACTCTGCTTCATGCGTGGCGGCGCCACCCGGCCGTCGGCCTGGCGACTGACCGGAGGCAGCCGCGACGCACGCCGGGGACAACCGCGGGTGCGTCGCGACCCGCGGCCCCGGTGTCTACGTCAAGTAGAAGTAGAGCGCGTACAGCAACTCGACGGCCGGGCTGGAGGTGTGCACGGTCACGTCCGAGGGCACCGACAGCAGGGCGTCGGAATAGTTGAAGATGATCTTCACGCCCGACGCCACGAGGTCGTCGGCCACCTGCTGGGCCGCCCCGGAGGGGATTGCCAGCACACCCACCTCGATGCCCTCGTTCTCCACCACCAGCGGCAGTTCGCTGTAGTGGCGGACGGTCAGGTCGCCGACGCGGAGGCCGATCTTGTCGGGGTCGGTGTCGAAGATGGCCGAGA
>CAZPAT010000155.1:0-3646 GCA_964584485.1 uncultured Bifidobacterium sp. | reverse complement strand
GCAGTGCGCCCGTCACGACGCCCCACACCGCATTGGCCGCGGTGCCCTGCCCCAGCGCGGCCAGTACGAGGCCCGCCACCACGCCCGCCAGCGCTGCGAGCGCAACGAGCACCTCGGGCTCGCGGAGCCATTGCGCAATGCGTTGCCGGGCGGTCACCACCGGATCCTACGACGCCCCTCGCCCCGGGGCTCTCGTAGGATGCCCGCCCGCTGCCGGAAGGCTTCCGCTGACGCTTGAGCTCATCGTCATCGGTCTGGCGATCGCCCTCGATCCGCTGCCGCTGATTCCCTTCATCCTCATCCTCACGTCGCGGCGTGGCACGGCGAAGGGCGCGGCGTTCCTCGCGGGCTGGTTCCTGTGCCTGGCGGCCATCACGGTGGCAACGGTTCTCCTCACCGGTGGATCGCCCCCGTCCAGCGGTTCGGTGCCCTCGGACGCCGCGCTGGGCGTACGCATCGCCATCGGCGCCGGCCTCATCGGGTTCGGCCTCTGGCGCCGCGCCGTGGCCGCCCGTGGCCGCGCGACCCCCCGCGCCGAGCCCAGATGGGCGAAGGGCATCGATGGCATGTCCCTGTGGTTCGCGGCCCTGCTCGCGCCCATCACGCAGCCCTGGGGCCTGATGGCGGCGGGCGTCACGGCCGTGATGCAGGCCGATACGGCCTCCGCCGGCTCGGTCGCGGTGCTCGCGGTGTTCGTGGTGCTCGCGAGTTCCACGTACCTGGTGCTCGAGGTGTTCGCCATCGTGCGGCGCGAGCGCGCCCATGCGATCGCCCTGGGCCTTCGCGCGTGGATCGAGGTGCATACCGCACAGGCCCTGGTGTGGGGCTCCCTGGGCATTGGCGCGTTCCTCGCCGGCTCCGGTGCCTATCAGCTCGTCATGTGAGGCCCGTGGGGAACCCGCCCGCCACGCCGGCGGGTCGGCATCCCTACAATCCGTCCAGATTCCACTGCCAGGAGGCGCCATGGATCCCGAACTGGATCTCGGACCGGTTGACTACTTCCTCGTGGGCTTCCCGCCCGGTGCGCCCCTGGACGGCGGCGCGCTGATGCAGATGGCCGCGCTGGTGCAGCATGGCGTCATCCAGGTGCTGGACGCCCTGGTGATCACCAAGGACGCCGATGGCACGATCGCCGGCGTGGACATTTCCGAGGCCGGCGACTCGGCGGAGCTCCTCGCCTTCTCGGGCGTGCGCACCGGCCTGATCGCCGACGAGGACATGCAGCTTGCCGCCGAGGAGATGCCCCCGGGGTCTGTCGCGGCATTCGTGCTGTACGAGAACACCTGGGCCCGTGGGTTCGTCACGGCCGTGCACGAGCGCGGCGGCACGTTCCTCGGCAGCGGGCGCATTGGCATGGACGACCTGCTCGCCGCCATCGAGGCGGCGGGCGACTAGCGAAGGAGGCAGGAATGCCGGGACTCATCCGGGCAGTGGGGCGCACGGCGGTGGTCGCAGGTACCGCCACGGCCGTGAGCGGCAACGTGCAGCGTCGTCAGGCCGCCCGCCACGCGGACGACCAGGCCGGTCAGCAGGCCCCGCCTGCGCAGCAGGCCGCGGCGCCCGCGGGCGGCGACATGGTGGGCAAGCTCACCCAGCTCGCCGAGCTGAACGCCTCGGGCACGCTCACCGACGAGCAGTTTGCCGCGGCCGCCCGCAAGGAGTTGCTGGGCCAGTAGGGGGAGTCAGTCCCCCTCGCCGCGCGCCACGGGGCGCATGGCGAGGGGGACATCGCCCCATCGCCCGAGCAGCCAGGCGGTGTCGGCGAGCCGGTCGTCCAGCGTGGGCAGGTCGTCGGCGGAGAAGTGCCTCTTCCATGCGAGGAAGAGGAAGTCCGCGGCGGAGTCCACCTGCCGTACGTCGGCGAGTCGCGTGCCGTCCATGAAGGCCTCCTGCACGTCGGGCGGGATGAGCAGGAAGGCGACATCACGTCCCCACTCGTCGGGGATCGTCACCTGGAACTCATCCGCGAAGTCGTCGTGCTCGAGGTCCACCACCTGGCGCGACGTCGCCGCGGAGCGCACGGCGTCCCGCATGCCGCGGCCGAGACCGAGCGATCTGCGCACCATCGTGAGGCGCGGTCCCTCCCACGCCCGGTTCACGACCACGATGAAGTAGTGGTCGTAGTTGGTGTGCCGGTTCCCCTTGCTGTCGGTGGAGTCGTTCTCCACCGTGAAATTGGCGAACTGCGCAGGGTGGCCACCGATGTGCCCGGACGCACCGTCCTCGCAGTACCGGCGGTCGCCCTGTCGCAGAAAGCCCAGGTCGATGTCGGGCACGTCCACCTTGTTCGCGTAGGCCCAGTCGTTGTCGCGTGCCCACTGCGCGGCCACGGCGAGGTGGGCAGCCCGACGCGCCCGTGATCGCACGACGAGCCAGCCGATGCCCGCGCCGGCGGCAGCCCCGAGGACGAGCGATGCCACCAGCGCCCCCGCGCCCACGACCTGCGACCACGACCACCCGAACACGCCGAGCACACCGGCGCCTGCGACTGCGCCGAGTGCCATCCACCTGCGGGCGCTGCCTCTGCGGCGCTCCCACTCAGCCTGCATCGCGTGGTCGAACTCATCGCGCGGCATGCCTGCAGCCTACGGTCGTGCGTGACCTAAACGGCCGATCCCGTCGTCCCCAGGCGCAGTTGGGGACCGGGCGCCAGGCGCGTGACGCTCACCCCAAGCAGCCGAACCGGCGCTGGCCGGTCGGCGAGTGCACGGTCGAGCGCGATGCCTGCGAGGCGGGAAATCTCATCGATGTCATCGGTGGTGCGCTCGGCAGAAGCCGCGCGTGAGGCGATCGTGAAGTCGGGGTAGCGCAGCTTGACGGTCACCGTGCCCGCCCCGCGGCCGTCACGGTGCAGGCGCTCGGTCACGAGCGCCGCCAGCGTTCCCGCGTGGTCGTGCAGTACACCGGGGTCGTCCACGTCGTGCGGGAAGGTGCGCTCATGTCCGATCGACACCGGGGGGCTCGACGACGGGTCCACCTCGCGGGGGTCCCGCCCGCGTGCGCGGTCACGCAGCTCCACGCCGTGCGCGGCGGGGAGCAGGGCCCCGAGGGCGTCGTCGTCCAGTGCTGCCAGGTCGCCGATGGTCGCGAGCCCCGCGCGCGCGAGGCGCTCGCCGGTGACCGGGCCGATGCCCGGCAGCGCCCGCAGCGGCCGCGGCGCGAGGAAGGCGGCCTCCCCGCCGGCGGGCACCACCACCACGCCCTGTGGCTTGTCCGCATCCGAGGCGATTTTCGCAACGGTCTTGCAGGTGCCGCAGCCGAATGACGCATCCAGGCCGGTCTCCTTCCGCACCGTCTGCTGCAGTCGCGCGAGGAACCGCCGGGCGCCGCCCGAGGTCCACACCGCCCGGTACAGGTCGATGTAGCCCTCGTCGATGCCCACCTGCTCGAGTACCGGCACCTCGGCGCGCACCAGGCTCCACACCTGGCGCGACCGCTCCCGGTACCGCGGCATGTCAGGGCGCAGGAAGATGGCCTCGGGGCAACGACGCCGGGCCTCCGCGGCGGGCATGGCCGACCGGATGCCAAAGCGCCGGGCCTCGTACGAGGCGGTCGACACCACCCCCCGGCCGGCGGGGTCGCCACCAATCACCAGGGGGCGTCCCGCCAGCGCCGGGTCGTCCCGCACCTCCACGGCGGCGAAGAA
>CAZPAT010000154.1:0-3651 GCA_964584485.1 uncultured Bifidobacterium sp. | reverse complement strand
GGGACTGTCCCCGGGGTGGCTACATCAGCGGGTTCGGGGTGCCCACCGTCGTCATGCTCACGAGGGCCGCGCTGGGGGTGGCGCCGCGACGCGCCGAGAGGCCCGCCAGCATCACCACGTCACCCATCCCCCCGGGGGCTGCGGAGAACACGTCGCTGAATTCCGCGGTGCCCGCACGGAGCATGAGCACGCGGCCGCTGCCGCCGTAGAGCCGGTCGTATGTTCCGTTCCACTGCAGGCGCGCCGAGGCAACCCCCTCGTCGGTCCGTGATGCCGCGGTGCCCGAGAGCCACAGACGGTTGACTCCGTCCACGACGGGTACGGCCATCGAGCCGACGTCCACTCCCCGGCCGAAGCCCATGCTGACGATTCCAGTCCCGTTGAATCCCCGATCACGAACTCCCGACACCTGGAGCCGGGCGACGCTCATCACCGTCTGGCCCCGCCAGCCGGTCGGCACGGCGAGGACAGGCCGGTTGCCCGCTGCCACCGTGACGGTGGGGGCACCGGCGATTGATCCAATGCCCGCGGACAGCGACCGGCGGTTGAACGCGGAGTCCCAGGTGCCCCCTGCCGTGAGCCGCATCACGCGCGCCGGCGCCCGACGGCTGTCGGCCGCCGCAAAGGCCACCAACGGACGCGACCTGCCGTCAACCGCGACCCCACCGGGGGCCATGGCCTCGAGCATCCGGACGTCGGTGATCGCCGATCCGTTCCGGCCGAATGCGCGATCCACCCGCCCCGCAGACGTCAGCCGCGCGACGAACACATCGGTATTCACGGTGTAGCCACCCAGCACGATGCGGCCCTGAGGATCGATTGCCATTCCCGCACCGGCGCCGACCGACATGCCACCGGGCCGCACGCGCGCGATGCCGCGCACGCCGAATGCGCGATCGAGCACGCCGCCGGTGGTGAAGCGTGCCGCGAATGCGTAGGCATCGCCCGACGATTCACCACGCGGGTACGCGAAACCCGAAACCACTGTGCGGCCCAGTGCGTCAATGGCGATGCCCGACGGCGTCACCGACCCGCTTATCGCGAGGCGCACGCTGCCCGACGCGCCGAACGTGGTGTCGGGCATCCCCGTGTCATCGGTGCGGAACACGTTGAGCCCGCCACGCGTGGTGGTGACACCGGTGATCATGCCGTCGTCGCCCGTGGTGATCGACCCGCCGCTGGTGACGTTGCCGAGCACCGACGGCACTGCGACCCCCTGCGAACCCGACGACACGGGGGTTGACACCGACGTGGAGAAGGCCGGCAGGGGCTGCCAGTTGGGAAGCACCGAACGGCCGGCGGGCTGGCCCGCCGTGATGTTGGCCGCCCCTGTGCCGTTGGGGTACACCAGCCAGATGTCGCCCCGGCCGCCCGAGGTGCTGCGGAAGGCGATGCGCGTGCCGTCGGGCGAGAACGCCGGCTCCACGTTCTGGCCGGCCAGCGCGGTGACCACCGACTGCCCGGTGCCGTCGGCATTCATGATGCGGATCTGGTCGCGGCCCGAGACGTCGGTGGAGTACGCGATGCGGCTGCCATCCGGCGACCACGTGGGGTACTGCTCCTTGCCCTTGGGATCGTTGGTGAGGTTGGCGCGCCCCTGGCCATCGGGCCGGATGACGAACACATCGGTGTCGAGCGATGCGCTGCCCTTCACCCCGTCGGTGAAGGCGATGCGCGTGCCGTCGGGCGACCACGACGGGTTCACGCCCGACTCCGACAGCATCCGCGGATTCGAGCCATCGGCGTTCATGATCCAGAGCGCCAGCCCGCCGCCGCGGAACGAGGTGAAGACGATCTGCGACCCATCCGGCGACCACGACGGCTGGGCGTCGGCCGCGCACGCCGAGGGCACCTCGGCACCGGGCGGGCAGTTGCCGGAGTTCTGCGTGATGTTCACCACCCCGGACCCATCGGCGTTCATCACGTACACCTCGTCATTGCCAGTGCGGTTCGAGGCGAACGCGATCTTCGTGCCGTCGGGCGACCAGGCCGCCTGGGCGTCGTCGCGCGGCGAGTTGGTGAGCTGCCGCACGTCCGACCCGTCGGGGTTCATCGAGTAGATCTCGTAGTTGCCCGTGCGATTGGACGAGAACGCAATGCGGCCATCGGCGCCGGAAAAGGCCGAGGCAAGCACGGTGGTGGGAGCGGCGGCGGAGATGGCGAGGCCGGCCGCGAGAAGGGTGAGGTTTCGTGTACGCATGGCGACAGTCCTACCGGACCGGCCGCGCGGACGTCCTCAGCCCACCACGAACCGCTGAAGCTCGGCGGCCACGATCAGCGTCGCGGCCTCCGTGGGGGTGATTCCCTCGCCGGCGGCGAAGGCCAGGATGGAATCGCCGGTCACCGTCACGGGCAACCCCCCCACCACGCCCGCAATGGCCTCGCGCCCCGGGTCCCACGCCAGCGTGGGAACCTCATCGGGAACCGCGGCGTCGGTGATCTGCTCCCAGAACCCCGGGGCCACGGCGATCAGCGCCATGACGCGGTCGATCACATCGCCTGCGTAGTCCCACTCGCGCCACCACCCCCCGCGGGACGGGTGCACGCGCACCGCGCCCGATGCATCCAGGGGGCCGCGGTCCAGATCGGGCTGCGCCGTTCCCCCCGGGGGGGCATGCACCACGGCGATCGCGCACCCGGGTGCAATGACCTCCCAGCAGGTGGTTCCGGGATCGGCCTTCGCCTGGCGGAACGCCCGCCGCCAGGCATCGCGCGGGCACAGCCACCGGCCCCATGCGCGCGCGATGGCCTCGGCATCGGCGTGGTGGCCGATCGCCGTGCCCGCATCCACATCGGGCAGCGCAGCACCCACGAGGCGCGGCAGCAGCGCGGCCACGCCGGTGGCACTCACCGCCAGGGTGGGAAGCGACGGCTCATCCGGGGTGATGGTGAGGAACGTGCGCTCGGGCTCCGGATCACGGCTGGGCAGCGCCTGCGTGCCATTCGCGTGGATCTCGTCGATGAGCGCATACGGATCGCCGTCCAGCGGGAACGCCGCCTCGCCGCACGGGTGGATGTCGCCGGGGATGTCCGTGAGGTGCATCCACACCACCCCGCCGATGGCGAGGCCCTGCTCGTTGTGCAGGATCACGCGGGCGAGCGGACGACCAGCACCGACGATGCGGCCTTGTGGGCCACGCGCTCCGACACGCTGCCGAGCGCCTTGGTGCCCTTCAGGCCACGTGCGCCCATCACGATCAGGTCCACGCCCTCCCCCGCCCGCGCGATGGCGTCGGCGGCGCGCCCGCGCAGGGCCTCCACGGGCACGTCGCCCAGCGGTCCCGGCGCCACGGCGTCGCGGGGTACACGACCCGCCGTCACCACCCGCAGGCGCGGTCGCCCGCCGCACTGCATTTCGATCTGCCGGGCCACTTCCAGCGCCTGCAGTGATGGCTCCGATCCATCCACCGCCACCGCGATGGCGCGCGGGAAGTCGTCCTCGTCGAAGGGCGGGCGCGCCACCAGCACCGAGCACGCAGCATGGCGCAGCATGTCGGTGGCGGTGCTGGCCAGCACCAGACCGGTCATGCGCCCGCCGCCGTGGCTGCCCAGCGCCAGCACCCGCGTTGCGCGCGCCGCCTCGATCAGCACGTCGTGCGTGGGGCCCTCGATCATGTCGGCCTCCACCCTGATGCCCTCCGGCAGGTGCAT
>CAZPAT010000153.1:0-3702 GCA_964584485.1 uncultured Bifidobacterium sp. | reverse complement strand
TCAACCCATGGCGCGGAATCCGCCTGACCGTGCGGGGCCGGTAGCCGCTAGTCCTGAGGTCCCACGATGGTGATGAGGCGCCGAGCCGCCTCATCACCATCGTGCGGGCGCACCACCACGTTCAGGCGCTCCCCGGGGATCGTCACATGCCACGCCGCACCGGCGCGGCCCTCGGGCAGGTCGGCTTCGGCCACCGAGATATCGGACGGGCGCAGTCGTGCGTGCGCCTCCGCCGTTCGGCGATCGGGATTCATCTGCAGGAGTGTTGACAGTGCCGCTGCGGTCGTGGCGGCGCCCCGCTTGGCCACCAGCCGAACGCCCACCCCGGCGGCCCATCCCGCGAACTCGTCTGCCACCACGTCGACGAGGTCATCGTTCCCGAGCACGCGGCTGCGCCGGTCGGCCTCCCTGGCCAGCTCGTGCTGCAGGTCACCCGCGGCTCCGGCGAGTTCAGGCGCATGCAGCACGGGCGGCAGCGGATGGGCGAGGAAGGGATCGTTGACGATCCCCCGTCCCAGGGAGTGCACCAGCACTTCGGGCCCCAGCCGTTCGAGGAGGTACAGCCGTTGTCCCCTGATGAAGCCCGATGGACGGAGCGCGAGAATCATCGGCATGCCCCGGGAGTCGCGGTGCGCTCCGGCTACTCGGCCGCCCGCACGGCCGCCGCCGCGCGCGCATCCTCCAGTGATGGGCCCCACACGGGCATCTGGTGCACCCCGGGGTCGGGGGCGTCGGGGCCTGCCAGTGCCCACAGGCGGGCGTTGGGCAGCTCGGCGATTGCCGCTGCGGCGGCTTCCGCCGAGCCGGGGTAGGTGCACACCGCCACGCAGGCGCGGGCCCGCCGGGCCTGGGCCACCGTGTCGGCTTCTGCCAGCGGCGTGTCCGCCCCGAGGAAGCTCACGCGCCAGCCGTCCTGCGCCATGAGCACGCTGAGGCAGAGCGCGCCCACGGAGTGCCGCTCGCCCGAGGGGCACGCCACGATGCCGATGGGCCCGCGCGGCCGGCGTGCCGCGGACAGCCGCGCGGCCAGGCGGCGCTCGGTGGCGGCGCTCAGCAGGTGCTCGGCCACCACGACCTCCTCGCCATCGGCCCAGCGCCGGCCGAGTTCTGCGAGCGCCGGGAACACCACGAGTTCCATGGCCTGCACCAGGGGGAGCGCGGCGAACGTGCGGTCGAGCTCGATCTCCACCCGGGGCCCGTCCCCCTGCCGCGCGGCTGCTGCCAGGCGTGATGCCAGGGCGGAGGTGGGCCCGGGCGCTGCGCCACCCGGCGCATCGTCCTCGGTCTCGAGCGCCTGCAGCGCGGCCACGGCGTCGGAGATGCGCTGGCCCTCGGCCACGCGTGCGGCCAGCCACAGCACCCGCTCGACATCCTCGTTGCCATAGCGCCGCTGACCGCCATCGGTGCGCGTGGGGCGGAGCACGCCGTATCGCCGCTCCCATGCGCGGAGCGTGTCGACGGGAACTCCGGTGCGTCGCGCGAGTGACCCGATGGCCATCCCGGTGGTGCGTTCAGACGCGGTGCTCATTCGGCATGTACCTCCCGGTAGGCAGCCGGTTGGGCAGGAGGTAATCATCCTCCGGAATGGCCGTGCGTCAACGGAGTACGGTCGGGCCGATCGCGATCCTCCCGGGCGGCCCGGGGCGCGGGTGCTGCTCAGCGTGCGCGCGTGCCCAGGTGGTGGGTCTCGCGGAGCCACGTGTCGCGCCGCGCGGGGGAGGCCTTCTTCACCACGCCGAACTGCGACACCCGCACAGGCCGGACGCCGCAGAACCCCAGCACGGAGCGGCGCATTTGGTTGTGCCCGGGCCGTCCGATGACCCACCGGTACCAGAGCGGCGGGGTATCCATGGTCACCAGCAGGCGCGCGCTGCGGCCCGAGAGCAGGCGGTCCCAGAAGGTCTTGCCCTCGCGGTAGCGGAATGCGAACCCCGGCAGGATGGCCCGGTCGATGAATCCCTTCATGAGCGCCGGCATGGTTCCCCACCAGTTGGGATACGCCCACGCCATGTGGTCGCACCACGCGATGTCCTCCTGCGCCCTCTGGAGGTCGGGCTCGAGTGGTGGGGTATCTCCGTAGCCGGTCCTGCGTATGGGGTCGAAGGCCAGGTCCCCCAGGGCGACAACGCGCACCTCGTGCCCCGCCTCCCGGGCCCCGCGCGCGTAGGCGTCGGCAAGGGCTCCGCAGAAGCTGTCCCGGCGAGGATGGCCGATGATCACCAGGACCTTCCGGGGGTTGGTCATGAACCCCTGCGGGGCCCGGACGCACCGTGCACCCCGGATGGTCTCCGGGGTGCGGGTCCGCATGCGGCGCGGGTCGCTGATGCGGAGGTGCGCGCGGCCACCTTCGATGCGTCCCCTACTTCGTCGGGTCGGTCACCAGCATGGCGTCGGGGCCCTTGCCCTGCGGCACCATAGGGAACACCTTGGAGTCGCGGTTGACCTGGATGTCGATGAGTGCCGGGCCGTCTGTGCTGAGCGTCTCGCGCAGGGCGTCGTCCAGCTCGTCGGGGTCCTCCACGCGCATCCCCGGGATTCCGTAGGCACCGGCCAGCGCCGAGAAGTCGGGCTGGAACTCGGCGAACGAGGTGTTGGAGTACCGCTTGTCCCAGAAGAGTTCCTGCCACTGGCGCACCATGCCGAGGAACCCGTTGTTCAGGATGACGATCTTCACCGGCAGGCCGTAGGTCTGCGCGGTGGAGAGCTCCTGCAGGGTCATCTCGAACGAGCCGTCACCGGCGATGTCCACCACCAGCTGGTCGGGGAACGCCACCTGCGCGCCCAGGGCCGCCGGCAGGCCGAAGCCCATCGTGCCCAGCCCGCCTGAGGTGATCCACTTGCGCGGCTGCTCGAAGGGGTAGAACTGCGCGGCCCACATCTGGTGCTGGCCCACCTCGGTCGCCACGATGGCATCGCCGCCGGTGATGTCGTACACCGACTTGATGACGTTCTGCGGGGCGATGACCCCGGGCTCGTCGTCGTCCACCCCGTAGGGGTACTCGGCCAGCCAGGCGTGGATGCGGCGGAGCCACTCCGAGCGCGAGGCGTCGTCGTGGCGGGCCTCCTGCTGCACGTAGGTGTCGGCAAGGGCGTCGAGCACCGCCTTGGCCTCGCCGGCGATGCCGATGTGCGCGGCGCGGTTCTTGCTGATCTCCGCCGGGTCCACGTCGATGTGGATGATCTTGGCGTTGGGCGCCCACTCGTGCATGACCGTGGACAGCACGCGCTCGTCGAACCGCACGCCCACGGCCAGGATGAGGTCGCTCTCCTGCATGGCGAAGGTGCTGGCGGCGATGCCGTGCATGCCGGGCATGCCCACGTAGAGGTCGTTGGAGGCCGGGAAGCCGCCGAGGCCCATGAGGGTGGTGGTGACCGGGATCTGCGCTACCTCGGCCATGCGGGTGAGCTCGTCGGCCGCGTTGCTGGCGATGATGCCGCCGCCGGCGTAGAGCATGGGCTTCTTCGACTCTGCGATGGCGCGCGCGGCGGCCTGCAGCTGGCGGGGGTGCCCGGCACCGCCCGGGGGTGCGTAGCCCGGCATGTGCGGCGGGCGCGGCCCGGTGTAGTCGTCCACCTCCACGGCCCACTGGTCCACGCATACGTCCACGAGGACCGGGCCCGGACGGCCGGTGGTGGCCACGTGGATGGCCTCCTCCAGCACGGTGGGGAGCTCATGGGCGTCCTTGACCAGCCATGAGTGCT
>CAZPAT010000152.1:0-3723 GCA_964584485.1 uncultured Bifidobacterium sp. | reverse complement strand
GCCACGGAGGACACATGAGCTACGACATCGACTCCGCGATCCGGCGGATCCCGCATCACCCCAAGCCGGGGATCCTCTTCTACGACCTCATGCCGTTGTTCGAGTCGCCGGAGGGGCTTGCCGCGTGCGTTGACGGCATCGCCGCGTGGGCGCGGCCGCGCGAGGTGGATGTGGTGCTGGGCGCCGAGGCCCGCGGGTTCATCCTGGGCGGTGCGATCGCGCGCGAGCTCGGTGCCGGCCTGGCCTGCGCGCGCAAGCCGGGCAAGCTGCCGTACGAGGTCGTCCGGAGGGAGTACGACCTGGAGTACGGCACCGATGTCCTGGAGATCCACCGCGACGCAATCCGTCCCGGCCAGCGCGTGCTCGTGCACGACGACCTGTTGGCAACAGGGGGCACGGCCGCGGCCAAGTGCCAGCTGGTCGAGGAGCTGGGCGGGGTCGTGGCGGGCATCGCCTTCGTCGTGGAGCTCACCTTCCTGCCCGGGCGCGCCCGTCTCGTCGGCCACGACGTGATGTCGCTCGTGGCCTACGACACGGAGGATGTGGGGGAGTAGGTCCGCTCCAGGTGGGCGATGAACGGTTCCACGGAGATGTCGCGGCCGGTGGCATCCCTCATCAGCTCCGGGGCCTCCACCAGGCTTCCGCGCGAATGGATCTCCTCACGCAGGAATGCCAGCAATGGCGCAGGCCCCTCC
Source organism: uncultured Bifidobacterium sp. (assembly GCA_964584485.1). Lineage (GTDB taxonomy): Bacteria > Actinomycetota > Thermoleophilia > Miltoncostaeales > Miltoncostaeaceae > SYFI01. The sequence continues at coordinate 3,028 of CAZPAT010000152.1, read as the reverse complement.
TCGCGCAGCACCTCATCGATGGGACCGACGCGCTCGGCGGCGGCGTCGGCGAGCGCGGCGGCGTACAGGTTGCCGAGCGTGTAGGTGGGGAAGTACCCGATGATGCCGGCGGACCAGTGGATGTCCTGCATCGCGCCGTGTGCGGGGCGATCCGGCACGATCCCGAGCAGTTCCCGCATGCCGTCCCCGAACGCCGCGGGCAGGTCCGCGACAGCGAGGTCACCCGTGATCAGCGCCCGCTCGAGGCGGGTGCGGAGGATGATGTGGAGGTCGTAGGTGACCTCGTCGCTTTCCACGCGAATGGCCTGGGTGCGCACCCGGTTCAGCGCGCGGCGGTAGTCATCCGCCCCGAGCCCGTCCGCAGCCCCGGGGAACGCCGTTGTCAGGTCGGGTGCCAGGCGCTGCCAGAACGCGAGGGTGCGTCCCACGTGGTTCTCCCAGAAGCGCGACTGGCTCTCGTGCGCGCCCAGTGACGGCGCGTCGCCGGCGAGGGTGCGCCGGTGCTCGCGCGGGAGCCCCTGGTCGTACATGGCATGCCCGCCCTCGTGCAGGAGCGCCATGATGCACGAGAGCGGGTCCGCGGCATCGACGCGCGTGGACAGGCGCGTATCCCCGGGCCCGAGCGACATCGTGACCGGGTGGGCGGTCCGGCCCACCACCCCTGAGGAGAGGTCGAAGCCGATGTCGGCGGCGAGGGCGCGGGCCACCGACATCTGCGCGGCGTCGTCCCACGGTCCGGTGGGCAGGGCCGGGCCACCGGCGCCGTCCAGGGCCTCGACCAGCGGACGGACCCGTGCTGCCAGGGCATCGAACAACGGTGCGACCATCGCATACGTCGTACCGGGCTCATAGAGGTCGAGGAGCGCGTCGTACGGATCCCCGCCGTCGGCCAGTGCCGTCGCCTGCTCTCGCGTGAGTGAGATGAGCGGGGTGATCGCCTCGACCCACGCGGCGACATCGTCGGCCGGGCGCGCCCGCGACCACGTAGCCACTCCGTGGGACGAGGCCTCGGCGAGCGCGCGAACCAGGTCCTCGGGGACCCGCGACGCCCGGGCACGGTCGCGCTGCGCGATGCGGGCAGAGGCCGCCTGCCATGGGTCGGATGACTGCGCGATCGCGGCCAGCGGCTCGTCCAGGTCCGGGTCGAGCAGGTGCCGGTGCCGTAGCGCGGCGAGGGTCGAGAGCTGGGTGCCGCGGGCGGTCGCGCCCCCTTCGGGCATGACGGTCTCGCGGTCCCATTCGAGCACCGCCGCCGCACCGTCGAGATCGCTCAGGACCCCCATCCAGTCCGCGACCCGCTGCCACTCCTGTGCCTGTTCCATGCCGTCACGGTAGCGGCGCGGCGTATCCTCCCGCATCGTGAACCCGCGCCCTTCGCTCATCGTCCGCTGGGAGGAACTGCACGTCGGCGCCCAGGTGGCGGTGGCGTTCGTGGTCGCCACGCTGGTGCTGTGGGCGGTCCATATCCTGCTGCTGAACCAGCCGGTGGGGAGGGGGTTCGTGTATGGGCTGTTCTGGGCCGTTCCCGTGACGGCGATCGTCGTGCTGGCGACGCGCACGGAGCGCGCGCGGCGCATCGGGGCCGGCGGGGAGCAGGGGGAATGAGACACGACGCCGGCACGCTGCCGGAAGGGGGGCATCATGGCGACTGATGACGCGGTGAGGGACGCGCTGTGCGTGCAGATGGGTCGCGAGTTCGCGGCGCACTTCCAGTACCTGGCGATGTCCGCGTGGCTCGAGGAGCAGGGCCTGCCGGAGATGGCCGCATTCTTCGCGCGGCAGGCCGATGAGGAGCACGTCCACGCAATGAAGTTCTTCCGCTTCGTGCTGGACACGGGCGGGCCCGTCGAGATCCCGGGCCAGGACGCCCCGGTGGCCACGTTCGCATCGGCGGAGGCGCTGGTCGCGGCCGCGCTGGCACAGGAGGAGCAGGTCACCGCGTGGATCGGCGAGCTCGTGCACCTGGCGCGCGAGCACCGCGATCTGGCCGCCGAGGCATTCCTGCAGTGGTTCGTGACAGAGCAGGTGGAGGAGGTCGCGACCATGACCGAACTCCTGCAGGTGGTGCGTCACGCCGGCACGAGCCTGCTGCTGGTGGAGGACTACGTCGTGCGCCGGGCGCCGGGGGGCGGGGGAAGCGCCTAGTCGATCGGCGGCCGCGGGAGGTCCGGGACGAGGCGCCCGAACCAGTTCCGGTGGCCGGCCACCCAGGGGTACATGCGATATGCGCCCGTGCGCAGGAGCATCCCGCCGCCGCGCAACCGGCGCAGGATGCATGCGAACGCATGCGTGGCGGACGTCAGCCCCCGGGAGTCCGCGGCGTGCACGGACACGTGGCGGGCCTCTTCCGGGAGCACCGCCAGTATCCGTTCCGCACGTGGGTCGTCGAAGGGCAGCAGGATCACGCCCGGCGGGCGGGCGGCCCGCCGGGCGACATGGGCGAAGGCCCGGCAGAAGCGGCAATCACCGTCGTAGAGGACGATGAGGGGCTCGCCCACGGACGTCAGGCGCTCATGCTCCGGAAGAGCGGCGTGACGTCGGCATCCGCGTCGTAGTACGGGTCACGGCGGTAGGGATCCGCGGATGCCCGGTGCGGCTCCTCTGCGCCGCGGGAGATCGACACGCCCGCGGGGGCGACGAGCAGGATGCCCTGCGCGACGTCGGTCACCGAGCCCTCGAGCGCCGCGGCGACCCCGGCGCAGAAGTCGCGGAGCCGCTCCTCCAGGTCCCGGTCGATCGACCGCATGTCGAGGAATACCGATGAGCCGCCCTTGATTCGGTCACCGATCTCCTGGGCATCGTTGAACGTCAGCGGGGTGATCATGTGGACCCGCATGGGGGCGGGCAGTGCGTGGACGGGCATGGCGCCTCCGAATCGTGGTTCCGGTCGTCCTCTTCGCCGCCGGGGGCCCCGCTCCTACCCGCTGGCGGTCGGCGGATGCACCAGCATCACCGCGCAGGGCGAGTGGTACGTGAGGTGCTGCGCGAAGCTCCCGAGCAGCATGTGCTCCACCCGGCCGCGATGCCG
>CAZPAT010000151.1:0-3727 GCA_964584485.1 uncultured Bifidobacterium sp. | reverse complement strand
CATTGCCCGCATTGATCACCGGGATGCCCGCCGACTCGCAGATCTCCTCGACCGACGCCGGATCCGGATGGCGCGCGATCACGACATCGCCGTACCCGGTGAACATCTCGCCGATATCGGCCAGCGACTCGCCCTTGGCGACGCCCGTGACCTTGCCGTCGGGAACGCTGAGCACCCCGCCGCCCAGGCGCACCACGGCGCTCTCGAACGACAGACGGGTGCGGGTGGAGGCCTCGAAGAACGCCGTGATGGCGATCGACCCCGCAAGCGGTCGGCCGCTGGGCCTGCCATTGGCCTCGATCATCGCGGCGACACGGCACAGGCCCAGCACGGTGTCGCGGTCGAGCTGGTCGGGGTGCACGAGCGATCGCCCGTGCAGCCCCTGCAGATCCGGTAAGGGGTCGTCGCCCTCCGTGGCGGCGAGGAGTCCGGAGGGGTCGGGTCGGAGGCCGCGCCGGGCGGCGGGGACCTGCCCCTGGAGTTCGGCGGCAGCGGCTCCGGCTGCGCGTCGAGAGTCAATGATGACTGCGTCCTAACGTTGACCGCGTGGGCCGGGGGCGCGTGCCCACGGACCAACCGCGGCGGGCGTGCGGGGGAAGGGGAATTGCAGTCCCCTCCTGACCCGAATTCAGTGTGACCCTAGCCCACGACCCGGCCTACGCCAAAGCCGGGGGTCCGCGGCGACGGCGCGCGGCCGGGCGGCACCGGCGCGGACCCATGCGCGGCGGCCTGGTAGGCGTCGCGCGCAACAGCGCACGCCTCGCCCACCAGCAGGGCGGGTCCAACCGCAAAGCAGCCGGGTGCCCCCACCCGCCGTGCACCCCTGCCGGCGATCACCGCGAGTGCGCGCCGTTCCGCACGGGTGATGCGCTCCTCATGCGCTTCGTCGCTCATCCATCCCACGGCGGTGAAGCCGTCGCCCCGAAGGACCTTCAGGGAATCATCCGGGTCGTCGATGCTGCCGATCCAGACCGCGTGGCGGGAGGGATTCCAGGCCACGCAGAGGGTGAGCGTGCGGGGAAGGGATCTCGTCATGGCCAGCACGATCGGCGGCCTTCGTTAGCGGCGCGTTGCGGTCGCGCTACGTGTTGCCGGGCCTGTTCCGTGACGACATCGACCGGACGACGTGCCGACCCGGACGGCCCGATATGGGAACGCCTAGATGTGGAACATCGGCGCCTCGGCCCGCTGGGCCTCGCGCGCGGCGATATCGGCAATGCTGACGTCGCGGAAGGCGTCGGCCATGCGCGACGCCCCATCCGCCCACAGCACTGCGATGGGGCAGCCCTGGGGGTCTGCGCCGCCACCAATGGGGCCGTCGATGGCCTCGACGACGTCCAGCACGGTGATCTCGGCGGGATCGCGCCGCAGCGTGTACCCGCCCTTCACGCCCCGCTGGCTCTGCAAAAGGCCCGCACGCCGAAGGGCGGCGAATACCTGCTCCACCTGATGGGGCGGTACACCCCGGCATTCCGCGACCTCGAGGATGGGGACCGGCCCCGTGCCAGATCGCGCGGCCAGTTCCGCAAGCGCCTGCACGGCAACCCGGCTGCGGTCACTCACGTTGATCACCTAAACCCCCAAAATCCAGACGCCGTTGGGGAGATTAGCGCCTCAGTCGGACTCGAGGCTCTGTACGGTGTCGAGCAGCCCGTTCTCCACGCCGGTTCGCCGGAACTCCGGGCGGCCCGTGCCCGGGCCCTCCTTGCTGCGCTTGTAGAAGACCAGCTGCAGCAGGTCGAACCAGCCGTCCAGATCGGACGGCAGGAACACGTACCGCACCTCTGCGGTGTCGATGAACAGGCGCGGGCGCTTCCCGCCGCGAGGGATGTCGCCCGGCGAGAGCGGCCAGCGCTCGACCGCCCGGATGGTGTCGAGCGGGATCTCGCGCCGCTTGGCCCCCAGCAGGTGATCAAGTGCCGTGGGAACGAACACCACGCGCTCATCGGTGAGGTACAGGGTGCCGTGGCGACCGAGCCACCCATTGTTCAGGTCGCTGCCCGTCTGCTTCAGCACGCGCTCGTCAGAGCGGGGGCGCTCGGCGTGCTTGAGCCGCGGGAGCTTGGCGGGAGGGGCCGGGGCGCTGTCCATGGAGGCAGCGTAACAGCGGCGGCGGGGACTACTCGCGCGCGAAGATCTCCATCAGCGCCGACTCCTGGCCCGGCTCGGCGATGACCACCACCTGGTCACCCGCCTCCAGCACCGTGTCGGGCGTCGCCACGCGGCCCACGCGCCGGCGCAGCACGCTGACCAGCAGCGTGCCGGCGGGCATTGGCAGATCGCCCACGGCCAGCCCGTCCGCCCGGCTCTCCCCCACCACGCCGATCTCCATGATGTCCAGGTTCTCGCGGCGCAGCGAGAAGAGGTGGACGAGCGAATGCTGGGGCACCTCGTGCTCGATGAGCGACAGGATCGACTCAGTGGCGCACACGGTGGGCGCGACCCCCAGCAGGTCGAAGTGCTCCTGATTGCGCGGATCGTTCACACGCGCCACGACGTTCTCCACCCCGAAGTGGTCGCGGGCCACCTGGCCGATGATGATGTTGTCCTCATCATCCCCGGTGACCGCGATGCACACGTCGGCCCGGGCCATGCCCGCCGACTCGAGGACGAACACCTCCGTGCCATCGCCATAGCGGGCCATGTGCTCGAACTCCGCATCGAGGGTGGCGAACCGCGACGGACGCGCCTCCACGATCGATACCTCGTGCCCCATGCGCAGCAGCGCGCGCCCCACGTTGGCCCCCACCTTGCCACCGCCCACGATCACGGCGTACATCAGGCGCCCTCCGGCCCGGATGCCGCGAACACACGCAGGGCATCGGACATGCTGTCGATGGCCGTGCGCGTGGGGCACACCGTGATGAGGCCCTTCTGCTCGTACAGCGCCGCGCGGGCGGGATCCAGCACGCGCACGATCACGCAGTCCACTTCGTACCGGTCGCGGGCCACCTGGGCGATGACCAGGTTCGTGTTGTCGCCGTTCGTGGCGGCCACGAAGGCGTCGGCGCGCTGCACCCCGGCCGCCTCGAGCACCGTCGTCTCGAGCGCGGGGCCCTGCACGAACTCTCCCGGGAAATCGCCCCCGAGGCGCTGGAGGGCCTCGGCGTTCTGGTCGATGACGTTCACGTCGTGGCCGTCCTCCACGAGTCGGCGCGCCACCTGCGCGCCCACGCGCCCACACCCCACGACCACGACGAACACCGGCTCTCCCTTGACGCGAGCGCCGGAACCCTAGCGCCCCCTCAGCCGGCGCGCTGGCGCCACCACAGCCAGAGGCGCCCCGCGCCCGCGACCACGAAGGCGAGGCCGATGACCCACGCGATGGGCCCTCCGCCGAACGCGGCCGCGCGCGCCAGTTGCGCGATGCCGATCACGAGGATCGCGCCCGAAAGCACGACCGTCGCCATCTCCCTGCCGTCCAGACCCGGGTCCATCGCCATGCCGGTTTCAAGGGTACAGACGTGGGGGCGGTCGTGATCCGGTCGTAATCGGTGGCCGGGGTTTCCGTCAGAGGCCCTGGGGCTCGCTGGCCCTGATAGTGGCCGGGGGCGCAGCGCCCCCGGTAGGCTCCCCGACATGATCTCCCGCCTTCTCGCCCTGACCATCACCGCAGCCGTCGCCCTCGGGGCGGCAGGTACCGCAAGCTCCATCTCCACCTTCGGAGTCGTCGCCCCGACCTCCGGCACCTGGGACAGAACCCACACCTACTCGGTGAACGGCAAGA
>CAZPAT010000150.1:0-3781 GCA_964584485.1 uncultured Bifidobacterium sp. | reverse complement strand
TCTACGGGCTGGCGGCCATGACCATCAAGGTGATCGACGAGGAGAAGCCGTCGCGGGTGATCGTCGCCTGGGACCCGCCCGGGCCCACGTTCCGCGACGAGGCATACCCCGAGTACAAGGCCGGGCGGCGCGAGACGCCTGATGCATTTCGCGCGCAGTCGCCCCACTTCCGGCCGCTGATGGAGGCGTTCGGCGCCGTGAACGTGGAGGTCGAGGGCTTCGAGGCGGACGATGTCATCGGCACCCTGGCGCGCCGGGCATCTGAGGAGGGCGCCCGCGTCACCATCCTCACCGGGGATCGCGACGCACTGCAACTGGTGGACGACAACGTGAGCGTGCTGGCCACGGGGCGTGGGGTCACCGACACCACGCGCTACGACCCCGCGAAGGTGGAGGAGAGGTACGGGGTGCCGCCCGCGAAGATGCCGGATCTCCGTGGGATGATCGGCGACTCCAGCGACAACCTGCCGGGCGTTCCGGGCATCGGCGAGAAGACGGCCGCGCAGCTCATGGCCCGGTATGGGTCGCTCGAGGAGATCCTCGCGCATGCGGATGAGCAGTCGCCGAAGCGGCGCGAGAACCTGACCGTGCACGCCGATACCGCCCTGATGTGCCGTGACCTCTCCGTCATCGACACCCGTGTGCCGCTGGACCTCGACCCCCTGGACGTCCCGCTGGTCACCCGGGATGCCGCTCGCCGCGAGGCGCTGCAGGGCGCGTTCCGGGAGTTCGAGTTCCGCACGCTGGCCCGTCGCGTCGCCGAGATGGCGGGTGATGACGACCCGGCGGAGCCCGGCGCCGGGTCGGGGGACGTCGCGGTGATCACGGTGCGGTCGGAGGCACCCGAGGCCCTGGCCATGGGGTTGGCGGGCACCGGTCTCGTGGCCCTTGCCGTCGAGGGCGGTGCCATCGCGGCGATCGCGGGTGATACCGCGTGGTCCACGTCGCTCGACGATGACGGTCCCGGGGGGATCGTGCCGATCCTCGCAGCGGCCCCGTGGGCCGCACACGACGCCAAGGAGATCCTGCGGCGTGCCCGGATCGACGCCCCGCTGCCCGCGCACGACACCATGATCGCCGCCTACCTGCTGGAGCCGCGGCGCCGCGGATACCCCCTGGCCGAACTGGCCGATGAGGCCGGGGTGACCGTGCGCGCGGAGGGAGCGGGTGAGGACGCGTGCCGCGCGGCGGAAGCCGCCGCCGCCGTGGATGCCCTCCGCCCAGTCCAAGAGGCCCGCCTGGCGGATGAGGGCCTCGAGGATCTCTTCCAGCAGGTCGAGATGCCGCTGGTCGGGGTTCTCGTGGCGATGGAGAACGCCGGGGTAGGCATCGACGTCGGACGCCTGTCGCGTACCCACGAGGCCGTGCACGCGGAGATCGACGACCTCACCCAGCGGATCCATGAACTCGCGGGTGGTCCGTTCACCATCGACTCCCCGAAGCAACTGGCCGAGGTGCTGTTCGAGCGGCTGGGCCTTCCCGCAGGGCGCAAGGGGAAGACGGGGTACTCGACCGACCGCCGCGTGCTGCGCGACCTCGCAGGCCGCCACGAGATCGTTCCCCTGGTGATGCGCTACCGGGAACTGGTGAAGCTCGATGGCACCTACCTCACGGCGCTGCCGGACCTGGTGGACCCCGCAGACGGACGGATCCACACCACCTTCCACCAGACCGTCGCCGAGACGGGACGCCTGTCCTCGGTCAATCCCAACCTCCAGAACATCCCCGTGCGCACCGAGGTGGGACGGGAGATCCGGGACGCGTTCATCCCCGCGCCCGGCACCGTGCTGATGAGCTTCGACTACTCCCAGGTGGAGTTGCGCATCCTGGCCCACTGCTCCGGCGAGCCCGCCCTGCGCATGGCGTTCGCCGAGGGGCGCGACGTGCATGCGGCGACCGCGTCGGAGGTGTTCGGCGTTCCGCTGGACGACATGCCCCGCGAGGTCCGGGACCGTGCCAAGGCCGTCAACTTCGGGATCATCTACGGCATCTCCGACTTCGGGCTGTCGGAGCAGCTCGGTATCCCGCGTGGTGAGGCCCGCGAGTACATCGATGCGTACCTCGCGCGCTACCCGCGTGTGGGCGAATTCGTGGCGCAGACGATCGCGCAGGCCACCGAGGATGGTCACGTGACCACCCTGCTCGGCCGGCGCAGGTCGATCCCGGAGCTCCGGGGCCGCACCCAGCAGCAGCGGCAACTGGGCGAGCGCCTGGCGGTGAACACCGTCATCCAGGGGTCCGCGGCCGACATCATCAAGGTGGCGATGATTCGCGCCACGCATGCGCTGGCCGCGGGGCCCATGGGCGCCCGCCTCGTGCTGCAGATCCACGATGAACTGCTCCTCGAGTGCCCGCCGGATGGCGTGGACGGCGTGCGGCGCTCGGTGGCCGAGGCCATGACCGGCGCGTACGACCTCGACCCGCCCTTGGCCGTCGACGTGGGAGTGGGGGAGACGTGGCTCCAGGCGAAGGCATAGGGGAGGAGCCGCTCCCGCCCGAGCCGGGGCTCGATCCGTACCGGGTACTGGAGGTGCATCCCGAGGCGCGCCCCGAGGTCATCGAGGCGGCATTCGGCGTGCTGCGCGAGATCGCCTGCGCCGACGAAGGCGACGGCAGCCGTCAGCTGGTGCGCCTGCTGTGGGCCCGGCGGGTGCTTCTGCGCGACTGAATTCGCCTAGTATCCGCGGTTCCGCAAACGAGCCGGGACGCTCGCGCCTGCGCGTGCCCCGGGGGCAAGGACAACCAACCGACATGACGACCGCCGACGACGTGACCATCATCGACCTCGAGACCCCCGTCTTCACCCTCGACGGGCCCGAGTACATCGAGGTGGATGGCAAGCAGGTCCCCAACTACGACATCACCATCCCCATCTTCGGCGAGGGGGATGTGGTCACCGGGCGTGTCGTGCGGATCGACAAGGACGAGGTCCTCGTCGACATCGGATACAAGAGCGAGGGGGTCATCCCGCTCAACGAGCTCTCGATCCGCAAGTCGGTGAACGTCGATGATGAGGTCCAGCTGGGCGAGATGATCGACGCCCTGGTCATGCAGAAGGAGGACCAGGACGGCCGGCTCATCCTCTCGAAGAAGCGTGCGCGCTTCGAGAAGGCGTGGAAGCGCATCGAGGCGGCATCGACGGCCGGCGAGACGGTGGAGGGCACTGTCATCGAGGTCGTCAAGGGCGGGCTCATCCTCGACCTCGGCGTCCGCGGCTTCCTTCCCGCGTCCCTCGTCGACATCCGGCGCGTCCAGGACCTTGATGAGTTCATGGGCCAGAAGCTCGAGTGCAAGGTGATCGAGCTGAACCGCAGCCGCAACAACGTGGTGCTGAGCCGCCGCGCCGTGCTGGAGCACGAGCGCCGCGAGGTGCGCCAGCGCATCCTCGACGAGCTGGAGCCCGGCAAGGTCGTGGAGGGGACGATCTCCAACATCGTCGACTTCGGCGCGTTCGTGGACCTCGACGGCATCGATGGCCTCATCCACATCTCCGAGCTGTCGTGGAGCCACGTGAACCACCCGTCCGAGGTGCTGAACGTCGGCGAGAAGGTCAACGTGAAGGTGCTCGACATCGACCGTGACCGCCAGCGGATCTCCCTCGGCCTCAAGCAGACCCAGGCCGACCCGTGGCAGAGCGTCATCGAGACGTACCAGATCAATGACATCGTTCCCGGCAAGGTCACCAAGGTCGTCACCTTCGGCGCCTTCGTCGAGATCCACGCCGGCGTCGAGGGCCTCGTGCACATCTCCGAGCTGGCCGACCACCACGTGGAGAACCCGC
>CAZPAT010000149.1:0-3821 GCA_964584485.1 uncultured Bifidobacterium sp. | reverse complement strand
CCCGGCACCCCGAAGTACGGGCTCTCGGTCGCGGGCTCCTCGCGGAACACATCAATGGCCGCGCCCGCCACCTTGCCGCTGGCGATGGCGTCCACGAGGTCCTGCTCGACGATGAGGTCGCCGCGGGCATCGTTGACGATGCGCACGCCGTCGCGCATCTTCGCGAAGGCGCCGGCGTCCATGAAACCCCGGGTCTCCGGGGTGGATGCCAGGTGCAGCGTGATGAAGTCGGCCTCGCCGTAGAGCTGGTCGAGGTCGTCCATCTTCTCGACGCCCATCTCGCGGTACCGCGCATCGGCGACGAATGGGTCGAACGCGACCACCCGCATCCCGAGGCCCATCGCGCGCTCGGCCACCAACTGGCCGATGTTCCCGAAGCCGACGACGCCGAGGGTCTTCCCCGTCACCTCGATGCCGCCGAACCGCGACCGCTCCCACCGACCGTCCACGAGGGCCATGTGCGCCTGCGGGATGTTGCGGGCCTGGGCGAGGAGCAGGGCCACGGCGTGCTCGGCGGCCGAGACGGCGTTCGAGCCGGCCGCGTTCACCACGACGATCCCGCGCTCGGTCGCGGCCTCCACGTCCACATTGTCGACCCCCGTGCCCGCGCGGCCCACCACGCGCAGGCGCGGCGCCGCGCCGATCAGCGCGGCAGTCACCTTGGTGGCACTGCGCACCACCAGCGCGTCGTAGGGTGCGATGCTCTCGGCCAGCTCATCGGCCGACCACTCCAGCTCGACGTCGACGTCACCCACGGAGCGGAGCACCTCGATGCCCCCCTCCGCGATCTTCTCGGTGACGAGGATCCGCGGACGGTCACTCATATGGGCATGCTCCCGGAGTCGTGCTCAGAACTCGGTGTCGATCCAGTCCATCATCCCGCGGAGCTTCTTGCCGGTCACCTCGATGGGGTGCTTGGCCTGCGCCTCCGCCGTGGCATTGAAGTTCGGGAGGCCCGCCTTGTACTCGGCGATCCACTCCTCGGCGAACTCGCCGCTCTGGATCTCGGACAGGATCTTGCGCATCTCTGCGCGGGTGTCATCGGTAATGATGCGCTTGCCGCGCGTGAGGTCGCCGTACTCGGCCGTGTTGGAGATGGAGTACCGCATCCCTGCGATGCCCTTCTCGTACATGAGGTCCACGATCAGCTTGACCTCGTGGAGGCACTCGAAGTAGGCGAGCTCGGGCGGGTACCCGGCCTCCGTGAGGGTGTCGAACCCGGCGCGCACAAGCTCCGTGAGGCCGCCGCAGAGAACGACCTGCTCGCCGAACAGGTCCGACTCGCACTCATCGCGGAAGGTCGTGGGGATGACGCCCGCGCGGGTGCACCCGATGCCCTTGGCGTAGGCACGGGCGAGCGCGTCGGCGTTCCCGGTGGCGTCCACCTCCACAGCCATGAGGCCGGGGACGCCCTTGCCCTCGGTGTACTGGCGGCGCACCAGATGGCCGGGCCCCTTGGGGGCGACCATGGCGACGTCCACCCCCTCGGGCGGGGTGATCTGCTTGAAGTGGATCGCGAACCCGTGGGCGAAGAGCAGCATGTTGCCCGGCTCGAGGCCCGGTGCGACATCGGCGGCGTAGACGTCGCCCATGATCTCGTCAGGCACGAGGATCATGACCATGTCCGCCCGGCGGGTGGCCTCCAGAGGGGTCAGCACCTCCAGTCCATCTGCAGCGGCCTTGGCGGCCGACTGCGAGTCCGGCCGGAGCCCGACGACCACGTCCGCGCCCGATTCCTTCAGGTTCAGGGCGTGCGCATGCCCCTGGCTGCCGTATCCGATGATGGCGACGGTCTTGCCATCCAGCAGGCCGAGGTCGGCATCCGCGTCGTAGATCATCTTCAGCTCGTCGCTCATGTGGTCTTTCTTCGCCTAGGTCGTCTTACCGCCGCGGCCCAGGGCCACGACGCCGGTGCGGACCATCTCCACCAGCCCGTTACCGCGGAGCAGTTCCTCGAGGTTCTCGAGTTCCGCCGTGGTGCCGGTGGCCTGGATGATCATGGACTCGCTCGTCACGTCGACGATCTCGCCCTTGAAGATGTCCACCAGCGCCAGGACCTCGGCGCGCGGGGCCTCGGCGGTGGACACCTTGAACAGCCCGAGCTCGCGGGCGACCATGTTCTCGGGATCGAGGTCCCGCACCTTGATCACGTTGATCAGCTTGTCCAGCTGCTTGGTGATCTGCTCGACCGGGAAGCGCGATGCGTCCACGGTGATGGTCATGCGCGAGCGATGCTCGTCCTCGGTGGGACTCACCGCGAGCGAGTCGATGTTGTAGCCGCGTCGCGTGAACATGCCGGCGACGCGCGAGAGCACGCCCGGCTTGTTCTCCACGAGGACGGAGAGGGTGTGCTGGGTCACGGCGCGGGAGCATACCCCACGCGCAACTAGTCGCCCCGGACGGCCTCGCGCACCAGCCGCTGCACCGACTGCGGGTCCGCGCGCCCGCTGGTGCGCTTCATCGCCTGCCCGACGAAGAAGCCGATGACTTTGTCCTTGCCATCGCGCAACTGCTGGGCCTGGTCGGGGTTCGCCGCGACGATCTCGGAAACGATGGCCGCGAGGTCACCCTCGTCCATCGCGCCGAGGCCCCGGGATTCGATCACGGCGCCGGGCTCCTCGCCGGACGCGATGACCTCGGCCAGAACCTCCTTTGCCGCGGGCACCGTGACCGTGCCGGCATCCAGCAGCCCCACGAGCGCGGCGATGTGCGCCGGGGTGACCTTCGACTGCCACGGCTCGACGCCCGCCTCGCGCAGCTGGGCGCGCAGTTCGCCCCGGATCCAGTTCGCGCACGCCTTGGGGTCGGCCTCCGCCGCGGCCTCCATGAAGTACGCCACGAGCTCCGGTACCTCGGTGAGGACCTCGGCGTCCTCGGCCGACAGCCCCATCTCCCCCACCATCCGCTGGCGCAGCGGCAGTGGCAGCTCCGGCAGGCCGGTGCGCAGGTCCTCGACCCACGCGGGGTCGGGGGCGATCGGCACGAGGTCGGGCTCGGGGAAGTACCGGTAGTCGTGCGACTCCTCCTTCGAGCGCAGCGACGTGATGTGACCGGTGTCGGGCTCGTAGTGCACGGTCTCCTGGGAGACCCTGCCCCCGGCGGCGACGATCTCCTCCTGCCGGGCGATCTCGGCCTCGATGCCCCGCTCGAGGAACCGGAAGGAGTTCATGTTCTTGAGCTCGGTCTTCGTGCCGAACTCGTGCGAGCCCACGGGGCGGATCGACACGTTTGCGTCGGCGCGCATCGAGCCCTCCTCCATCGAGCAGTCGCTCACGCCGAGGAACAGCAGCGTCTGCCGCAGTTGGCGCAGGAACAGGGCGACATCCGATGGCGACCGGAGGTCCGGCTCGGTGACGATCTCCACCAGCGGCGTGCCGCCGCGATTGAAGTCCACGACCGACTCGGCCGCGCCCGCGCGCCGTCCTCCGGCATGCGTGAGCTTGGCGGCGTCCTCCTCCAGATGCGCGCGCGTGATGCCGACCACCAGTTCCGACCCGTCCTCCCGAAGGGCGCGGAACTCCCCCCGCCCGCAGATGGGGATGTCGAACTGGCTGATCTGGTACGCCTTCGGCAGATCGGGGTAGAAGTAGTTCTTGCGATGGAAGATCGAGCGCGGCGCGATCTCGCACCCAAGCGCCAGGCCGATCAGCAGCGCACGCCGCACGGCCTCCTCGTTGACCACGGGCAGCACGCCGGGATGCGCCAGGCACACCGGGCACGTGTGGGTGTTGGGCGGGTCGCCGAATGACAGCTCGCAGCCACAGAACATCTTCGTGCGCGTGGAGAGCTGCACGTGGATCTCCACGCCGATGACGGGCTCG
>CAZPAT010000148.1:0-3840 GCA_964584485.1 uncultured Bifidobacterium sp. | reverse complement strand
CCGAAGCTCTGCTTGCGCACGGTGAAGGTCTCGCGGGCACCCGCGCCCTGGCGCTTGATGACCGTGCCCTCGAAGACCTGCACGCGGCGGCGCTGGCCCTCGATGACCTGGAAGTGCACGCGCACGGTGTCGCCCGGCCGGAACTCCGGGACGTCGTCGCGGATCTGCATCCGCTCCAGGCTCTCGATAACGGTCATGCTGGGGTGTCCTCCTGGGATGAAAGCGGCGGCGAGGATAGCACCGTCCCGGGCGCGGGGGCGTCCCGGACCTGCGATCGGCGCCAATCCTCGATGGCGCCATGGTCGCCCGACAGCAGCACCTGCGGTACTCCCCACCCGCGGAATTCAGCGGGGCGCGTGTAGTGGGGGTGCTCAACGCGCCCGTCGAGACCCGGCGAGAATGACTCCCGATCGAGGCTCTGGGCGTTGCCGAGGGCTCCGGGCAGGCGCCGGGCCAGGGCGTCGATCATCGCCATGGCGGCCACTTCCCCCCCCGCGAGGACGAAGGGACCGAGGCTGATGCAGTCGTTGGCGAGGTGCTCGTGCACCCGCTCGTCGAATCCCTCGTAGCGACCACAGAGCAGGGTGAGGGCGGGCAGGGCCGCGAGTTCCCGGGCCACTGCATCGGTAAACGGACGGCCGCGCGGCGACAGCACCACCACGCGACGGCCATCGCGCACCTGCCCAGCGGGGACGCCGTAGACGGCCTCGAGCGCCGCCGCCATCACATCCACCCGCAGCACCATGCCGGGACCTCCGCCATACGGCGCGTCGTCCACCTGCCCCTGCCCCAATGGGGTGTGGTCACGCGGGCTGAAGCACCGGATGTCGAGCCCGCTGACCGCGGCGGCGTTTGCCAGGTGCCGCGGGCGCCGGAGCCAGTCGAACCACTCCGGGAACAGCGTGAGCACATCCACCCTCATCGGCGGGGCCCCATCACAGCAGCCCGTCGCGCAGCACCACGGAACGCCCCGCGACATCCACCTGCACCACGGCGTCGCGGGTGAACGGCAGGAGCAGCACCTCGCCCCCGTCGTCGCCCACCACCAGGGCATCATTGGCCGGGCCGGGGTGGACCTCCCGCACGGTGCCCAGCACGCGGCCATCCACATGCACCGTGAACCCGATGAGGTCGCGCACGTAGTACGTATCGGGATCGTCCACCGGCGGCAACCGGTCCTGCGGTACCTCGAGGCGCGCGCCCGTGAGCGCGGCGGCATCCTCGCGGGTCGCGACACCCCGGAAGGCCAGGATGGCCCGGGGCGCCTCGCCTCGCCGGTGGTCGAGGACCAGCTCTCGCGGGCCCGACGGCAGCGCGGCCACCAGGGAATCACCCGGCTGCAGGGTGCCCAGCGTGGGGCCGTCGGAATGGGCCGCGATGGCCCCCCGCACCCCATGCGGGCGGCCCAGCCGCGCGATGGCGACCCGCTCGCCCCCGGACGGCATCGGGCTAGTCGACGATCCGCAGGCCGAGGCCGCCGGCGCTGCGCGGCCCGGTCGCGGCACGCAACAGGGTGCGGAGCGCGTGCGCACCCCTGCCGCCCCGCCCGATCACCTGGCCGCGATCCTCCTCGGCCACCATGAGGTCGACCACCGGCTCGCCGCGCTCCTCCCCCACGCGCGCGGACACCTGATCGGGGTGCGCCACCATCGCCCGCGCGATGCGGGCGACCATCTCCGCGGCCCGGTCCTCGCTCACCCGCGCTCGCGGACGATCGTGAGGAGCTTCTTGACGGCAGGGGTGGGCTGGGCGCCGTTGCCGATCCAGTGGTCCGCGCGCTCGAGATCAACCTCGACGATCGACGGGTCGGTCTGCGGGTTGTACCGCCCGATGGTCTCGATGTTGCGGCCGTCGCGCGGCGAGCGCGAATCGCTCACCACCACGCGGTAGATGGGGTTCTTCTTGCTGCCCACACGGGCGAGGCGGATCTTGACCACTGTGCTCCTACTCGGATTCGGTTTCAGGCGCCGAGCATGGACGGAAGACCGCCCTTGCCGATGCGCTTCATGAGCTTCTGCATTTGCTTGAACTGTGCCAGGAGCTGGTTGACCTCCTGGACCGTGGTGCCGCTGCCCTCGGCGATACGGCGCCGTCTGCTGCCATTGATGATGTCCGGACGCGCGCGCTCGGACAAGGTCATGCTGCTGATGATGGCCTCGACGCGGTCGATGCGCCGTTCGTCCACCTGGACGTCCTTGAGCTTGCCGGCCTGCCCCAGCCCGGGAATCATGCCCATCACCTGGCCGATGGGGCCCATCTTCCTCACCTGGCGCAATTGATCGAGGAAGTCATCGAGGGTCAGCGTGCCGCCGCGCATCTTCTCCTCGATGCGCTTGGCGTCCGCCTCGTCGACGTTCTGCTGCGCCTTCTCGATGAGGCTGAGTACGTCGCCCATCCCCAGGATGCGCGAGGCCATGCGGTCCGGGTGGAAGGCCTCGAGGGCATCCACCTTCTCGCCGGTGCCCACGAAGAGTATGGGCTTGCCGGTGACGGCCCGCACCGACAGCGCAGCGCCGCCGCGCGCGTCGCCGTCGAGCTTGCTGAGGATGGCGCCATCGAACTGCACGGCGTCCTGGAACGCCACGGCCACGTCCACGGCCGTCTGCCCGGTCATGGCATCCACGACGAGGATCACCGAGGTGGGCCGGACCGCGTCGCGGATGGCCACCAGTTCGTCCATCATCTCGGCGTCGATGGTCAGCCGGCCCGCGGTGTCGATGAGCACCACGTCGCGGCCGGCGCGCTTGGCGGCCGCGATCCCGTCACGGGCCACCGCCACCGGATCGGTGGCGCCCTCCTCGCGGTGCACGGGCACGCCGATCTGATCACCCAGCACCGCCAGTTGCTCCATGGCCGCCGGGCGGCGCACGTCGCAGGCCACCATCAGCGGGGCGCGCCCCTCGGCGGCAAGGAGGCGGGCGAGCTTCGCGGTGTGGGTGGTCTTGCCCGACCCCTGGAGGCCCGCCATCAGGATGACGGTCGGGGGGCTCGGTGCCATGGCGAGCCCGACGTTGGTGCCACCCATCAGGCGGGTGAGCTCCTCATCGACGATCTTCACGACCTGCTGATCGGGCGTGATCGACGACATCACCTCATCGCCGGTGGCCCGCTCCTTGATGGCCGTGGTCAGCTGCTTCACGACGGGCAGGCTCACGTCGGCCTCGAGCAGCGACAGGCGGATGGCACGCATGGCCTTGTCGATGTCGGACTCGGTCAGCTTCCCGCGGCCCTTCAGGCCCGAGAAGACACCCTGCAGCTTGTCGGTGAGCGCGTCGAACATGGCGTTACTCGCGCAGGGACGCGCGACCCGGGAAGCCTACCGCGCCCGGGCTAGGCGGCGGCATCGGGGGTGAAGATGGCCTCGGCGAACGCACGGGCATCGAAGGGCTGCAGGTCGTCGATCGACTCCCCCACCCCGATCATGGCCACCGGGATCCCCAGTTCACGCTCGATCGCCACGACGATCCCGCCACGGGCAACGCCGTCGAACTTGGTGAGCACGAGCGCCGAAACCGGGACCGCCTCGGAGAACAGCCGCGCCTGCGAGAGGCCGTTCTGCCCCGTGGTGGAGTCGATCACCAGCAGCACATGATGCGGCGCGCCCTCCATGGCCTTCCCCGTGACCCCATGCACCTTCCGCAGCTCCTCCATGAGGTTGTGCTGGGTCTGCAGGCGTCCGGCGGTATCGATGATCACCACATCCGCCCCGCGCGCGCGGCCGGCCACCACGGCATCGAACGCCACGGCACCGGGGTCGGCCCCCGGCGCCTGCTTCACGATGTCCACGCCCGCGCGATCGGCCCACACCGCCAGCTGCTCCACGGCCGCCGCGCGGAAGGT
>CAZPAT010000147.1:0-3888 GCA_964584485.1 uncultured Bifidobacterium sp. | reverse complement strand
CCTGCGGCATCACCTGCACCAGCCGGTCCACGAGGATCGCGCCCCAGCGGATGTCCCCCGGGGGCACATCATGCGCCAGGTCGATGCGCGCCGACGCCGGCGCGATCGCCGCCGCCACCGCGTGCAGGGCACCCACGTGCTCCGTGCCCGGGCCGTAGTCGGTCAGGAACCCGAGCGGGCGGGTCATGCGGGCAGGGCGGCCGCCCGGATGACGGCCTCGATCAGGCCCGGGATGTCGCTGGTGCCGGCCTCCACGGCCACCTCCAGTCCCGCATCGCGCGCCGTCTGGGAGGTGATGGGACCGATCGACGCCACCACCGGCCCGGCGGCCAGGCGCGCGCGCTGACCCGGATCCAGCACGTCGAGGGTGTTGGTGACGGTGGACGACGAGGTGAACGTGATGATGTCCGCATCCAGTGCGGCCTGCACGACGTCGTCGGGCGGGCGCACGGCCACCGTCTCGTACAGGGGAACGTCATCCACGATCGCGCCGCGTGCACGGAGGCCGTCGGCGATCACCGGGCGGGCATGGCGGGCGCGGGCGATGAGCACCCTCCGGCCTTCCACCGGGGTCCCGGCCAGGGCCTCCAGCACCGCCTCGCCCACGAACCGCTCGGGCACCACATCCGCCCGGATGCCGATGCCGAGCAGCGCATCGGCCGTGGCGGGTCCGATGGCAACGAAGGTCTGGTCCGGGCGCAGGTGCCGGGCGTCCACGCCGTGCGCGGCCATCGCCGCGCCCAGCGCATCCACGCCGTTCGGGCTGGTGAGGACGACGATGTCGTGCTGGCCCATGGCCGCCATGGCCGCGCTCACCTGCGGGCTGGCCGTCGTCGGCTGGATCCGGATGACGGGCATCTCGATCACCCGTGCGCCGAGCGCCTCGAGGGCACCGCGCAGGTCGCTGGCCTGTGCACGGGCGCGCGTCACCACCACGGTGCGCCCGGCCAGCGGTCCACGACCGGCCGGTGCCAGGCCGGGGGCGCGCGACACCACGTCGCCGAACACCAGGATCGCCGGGTTGCCCAGGCCCTCGTCCTCCACCCGGTCGGCGAGGGTCGCGAGCGTCGCCACCACCTCGCGTTGGCGATCCGTCGTGCCCCACTGGATCGCGGCGGCGGGCTGGTCGGCGGGGCGCCCCGCCGCCATCAGGCGCTCCGCGATGCCGCGCAGGCGCCCCATGCCCATCAGCACGATGAGCGTGTGCGGCAGGCGCGCCAGCAGGCCCCAGTCGTTCTGCTCGGTGTCCTTGGCCGGATCCTCGTGGCCGGTGACCACGGTGAAGGCGGTCGCCATGCCGCGGTAGGTCACCGGGACGCCCGCGGCGCTGGGCGCGCCGATGGCCGAGGTGATGCCCGGCACCACCAGCACGCGCACGCCCGCGGCCACGAGGGCCTCGGCCTCCTCGGCTCCGCGCCCGAACACGAACGGATCACCGCCCTTCAGGCGGGCCACCACACGGCCCTCGCGCCCCAGGCGTACCAGCAGGGCCGTGGTGTCGTCCTGGCTCATGGCCGCACGCCCGGGGGCCTTGCCCACGTCGATCAGCTCGGCATCGGGCCGCACCAGGTCCATCAGGGCCTCGGTGCCGAGGCGGTCGTACAGCACCACCTCGGCGCGCATCAGCGCCTCGCGGCCGCGCACGGTGATGAGGCCGGGATCACCCGGCCCGGCGCCGATCAGGTACACGATGCCCTCGCTCACGGCGCCCCCACGGCCTCGGCTGCGCGCGCGCCGAGCGCCGCCGGGTCGTCGGCCGTGCCCTCCAGGTCGGCAGAGCGACCGCTGCCATCCCACCAGGCACGCATGCGCAGCAGAGCGCCATCGGCCTCGCACAGGGCGCCCGCGGGCACCGCGCAGCCGCCGCCCAGGCGCCCGAGGAATGCGCGCTCGGCCTCCAGGCAGACGCGTGCATGCGGATCGTCCAGCACCGCGCAGGCGTCGCGGATGGCCGCGTCGTCTGCGCGGCCCTCGATGGCCACGATGCCCTGGCCCGCGGCCGGCAGGCACACGTCCAGCGGCAGGGGGCAGGTGTCATCGCGCACGATTCCCAGGCGACGGAGGCCCGCGGCGGCAAGCACCAGTGCGTCCACCTCACCGGCATCGAGCTTCGCGAGGCGGGTATCCACGTTGCCGCGCACCTCCACCACCTTCAGGTCGGGTCGGGCCGCCCGCACCTGTGCCCGGCGGCGCGGGCTGGTGGTCCCCACGCGCGCGCCCGCGGGCAGCGCGCCCAGGCCGCCCGCGGCGCCCACCAGCACGTCGCCCGGGTCCTCGCGGCGGGGCGTGGCGATCACCGCGAGCCCCGCCGGCAGGTCGCCGGGCAGGTCCTTCGCCGAATGCACCGCGATGTCCGCGCGGCCCGCGAGCAGGGCCTCCTCCAATTCCTTCACGAACATGCCCTTCACGTCCATACCCGGTCGTGCCGCGGCGCCCGAAAGGCTCCAGCGGTCACCGGAGGTGGTCACCTCCAGTAGCGGCGCCTCGTGCCCGTGCGATGCGAGGGCGTCGGCCACCGCGCGCGACTGCGCGAGCGCGAGGGGCGACCTGCGCGTGGCGACCGTCACGCGCACCCGGTCAGTCGGCCGGGCCGCGCCGGCCCGCGGGCTCGGCGGGCACGGTGCCGGATGAGGCATCCGGGATGCGGTCGGGCACGCCCAGGCCGAACAGATGACGGAGCGACTCCACGTGCCGCATGCCGTCAATGCTGGCGGCGGCCTCGCGCGCGCGCACCGTGGGCTCGTGCAGCAACTTGTTCAGGATGGCGCGGGTCACCCGATCGATGCGCTCGGCCTCCTCCGCGCCGATCTCCGCGTCGGATGCCCGGGCGATCTCGCCCTGCCGGATGGCCTCGGCCATCTCGCGCAGCGAGGTGATGACCGGCGTCACGGCGAGCCCCGATCGCCACGCGGCATAGCGCTCGACCTCCTCGCCCACGATCACCTCGGCACGGCGCGCATGCTCCTCGCGCGCATCCCGGTGCTGGGCCACCACGCGCTCCAGGTCGTCGATGTCGAACAGCACCGCGCCATGCACGCCCGAGGCCGCGGGCTCCACGTCGCGGGGCACCGCGATGTCGATCAGCACCATCGGGCGGGCGGGGCGGTCCTCCAGGGCCACCTCCACCTGCGCCGCGGAGATGAGCGCGTGGGGCGCATCGGTGGAGCACACCACCACATCGGCCTTGGCGAGCTCATCGGCCAGGCAGTCGTAGCCCAGGCCCATGCCGCCCAGCCGCTCGGCGATCTCGCGCGCGGTCCCCACCGTGCGGTTGATCACCACGAGTTCGCCCAGGCCGCGCTCCATCAGGGCCCGCGCGGTGGCCTCGGCCATGCGCCCGCCCCCCAGCACCAGGCCGCGTCGGCCGCCCAGGTCGGGGATGGCCTCGCGCGCCAGGTCGGCGGCAACGGTGGAAACCGACACCGGGCGCACGGCCACCTGCGTCTCGGTGCGTATGCGCTTGCCCGCCTCGAGCGCCTGGCGGAACAGGCGGTCGCTCAGCACGCCCGTGGACTGCTCCTCGGCGCAGCGCTCCCACGCCTGGCGCACCTGGCCCTGGATCTCGCTCTCTCCCACGACCATCGAATCCAGGCTGGAGGCCACGCGGAACAGGTGGGCCACGGCGCGGTCGTCCAGGTGCGCGTAGCGGACGCAGTCGAACTCGCTGCGGGTCATCCCCGTGCCGACCTCCACCAGGGCGTCGCAGATGGCCTCCTCCGCGCCACCGGCATCGAGGGCATGCGCGTAGACCTCGGTGCGATTGCACGTGGACAGCACCACGGCCTCGGCGATGTCGGGGTGACGCACGAGGGAGCGTGCGAGCGTCCGTGCATTGGCATCGGTGAGCGCCAGTTTCTCGCGCTGCTCCACGGGCGCGGTCTTGTGCGA
>CAZPAT010000146.1:0-3906 GCA_964584485.1 uncultured Bifidobacterium sp. | reverse complement strand
TCATCTCGCGCCAGCGCTACTGGGGCGCGCCCATCCCGGTGGTGAACTGCGCGGAATGCGGGGTGGTTCCCGTTCCCGATGACCAGCTGCCGGTGCTGCTGCCGCACGTGGAGGACTACGCGCCGCAGGGACAGAGTCCGCTGGCCGCGGCGGAGGAGTGGGTGGCCACGCAGTGCCCGACATGCGGTGGCCCGGCCCGCCGCGAGACGGACACCATGGACACCTTCGTGGACTCGTCCTGGTACTTCCTGCGCTACACCGCACCGCACTTCACCGGTGGCCCGTTCGACCGCGAGATCGCCGACTACTGGCTGCCGGTGGATCAGTACATCGGGGGGGTGGAGCACGCGATCCTGCACCTGCTCTACGCCCGGTTCTTCACGAAGGTGCTGCACGACC
Organism: uncultured Bifidobacterium sp.; assembly: GCA_964584485.1. Taxonomy (GTDB): domain Bacteria; phylum Actinomycetota; class Thermoleophilia; order Miltoncostaeales; family Miltoncostaeaceae; genus SYFI01. Next base: position 3,507 of record CAZPAT010000146.1, on the reverse strand, counting down.
TGGGGCTGGTGGGCACCCGCGAGCCGTTCGCACGGTTGTTCACCCAGGGGATGATCCACCACCAGGGCGCGAAGATGAGCAAGAGCCGCGGCAACGTGGTGCCGCCCGACGCCATCATCCAGCGATTCGGTGCCGACACCCTGCGCCTCTACATCCTGTTCATGGGTCCGGCAGCCGACGACGCCGAATGGTCCGACTCGGGCGTGGAGGGTCAGCGCAGGTTCCTCGACCGGGTATGGCGACTGGTGCGCGGACTGCCCGGCACCAGCGCCCCCGCGCGCCCCGCGCCGGCCGACCTGCAGGACGACCCCGTGGCGGAGGCGCTGGTGCGCAAGGCCGAGGCCACGGTGGAGAAGGTGAGCCAGGACATCGGCGAGCGGTTCTCCTTCCATACCGCCATCTCCGCCATCCAGGAACTGGTGAACCACGCCACCCGCGACATGTCGGAGGGCGCCCTGTCATCGCCCGCCGGGGAGATTGCCGCGTGGCACGCGGCCCGCACCACCGTGTCATTGCTGTTCCCCTTCGCGCCGCACATCGCATCGGAGTTGTGGGAGTCCATGGGCGGCGAGCGGCTGTGGCAGGAGCCCTGGCCTGAGCCCGACCCGGCGTTCCTCGTGGCGCAGTCCGAGACGATCGTGTTCCAGGTGAACGGGAAGCTGCGCGACCGGGCGGACGTGGCCCCCGGGCTGCCCGATGACGAACTGGTGGCCATCGCGATGTCATTGCCCAAGGTGCAGGCGGCGCTCGCCGGGGCGGAGCCCGTGCGCCGCATCGTGGTGCCGGGCAAGCTGGTGAACCTGGTGGTTCCCGCGAAGTAGCACTAACGCGCGCGGACCGTGACGGCCCGTGCGCCCCCGGTGGATGGGGCGGGCATAGGGTGGGCCCATGGATCGCCTCATCCCATGGCTGCGTCGCTCGGGGTGGTTGTACGGGCTGCTCGCCCTGGTGCTGGTGCTCATGGCGTGGCGATTCGCGGGCAGCGGGGGCTCCGGCGACGGCGCGGCAGCCCCCGCCGCCCGGGTGACCCGGCGCCCGGATGTGCCCGCGATGACGCTGGTGCACGTGGCCGGCGCGGTGCGCCGCCCGGGCGTGTACCGGATGGGTGGCGACTCCCGCGTGATCCAGGCCGTGCGGATGGCGGGCGGACCCACGGGGCGCGCCGACCTGTCGCGGCTGAATCTGGCGGCCCCGGTGTCCGACGGCCAGCAGGTGGTGATCCCTGTACGCGCCGCTCCCGGGGCCGCGTCGGGCACCGCGGGAGCCTCGGGCGAGGGGTCCGGGCCGGTCAGCCTGTCATCGGCGACGGCCGCGCAACTCGAAGCCCTTGATGGCGTGGGGCCGGCCCTCGCCGCGCGCATCATCGCGTGGCGCGATCAGCACGGGGGGTTTGCGTCGGTCGACCAACTGGACGAGGTTCCGGGTATCGGCCCGGCGCGCATGGAGGCGCTCCGCCCCCGCGTCATGCCGTGATGCACCGCCTGCCGCTGGCCATGCCTGCGGCCCTGTGCGCCGGGCTGGTGGCTGGTGGCCACGGATGGCTGGCCGGGGGCAGCGATGGCCTCCTGCTCGCCGCCCTCGCCGCGCTGGCCGCCGCCACCGGGCTGCTCGCGGTACTCCGTGCCCGGCCCGGTGCGGCGGCCCTGCTGATGGTGGTGGCGAGCCTGCTGGGGGGGTGGACGTGGGGCGCGGCGCGCGTGCACGCCACGGCCCCGGAGCCCGTGACGCATGCCGGTGCTGCGGCAGGCCTGGTGGCCGTGACGGGTTTCCCGACCCGGGGCGCGCACGGCGTGCGGGTGCCGGTGCAGGTGGAGCGCCTGTCGGGCCCGCGTGCCCCGCGTCCGGGCACCCGGCTGATCCTCGATCTTGCGGATGGCGCACGCACGCCGCCCATTGGCGCCGTGGTGCGCGTGTCGGGATCCGTGGGCCCGGCGGCCGGTGCCACCGCCCCGTCGTGGTGGCGTGCGTGGCTGGCCCGCCAGCGCATCGCGGGGCGATTGCGGGCGTCCCGGTGGTCACCCGCCGGCTGGCGGGGCGGGGCCGCCGGGGCACGCGACGCCCTCCGGCGGTGGGCGCACGCCAACGCTGCCGCCGGCCTTTCCGGGGACCGCGCGGCGATGGTGCGTGGCATGGCCCTCGGCGGGGGTGAGGGACTGTCGCCGCGTGCCGAGACGGCCATGCGCGATTCGGGACTGTGGCACCTGCTGGCGGTGAGTGGCCAGAACGTGGCGGTGATCGGTATCGGCGTGGTCGCCGTGCTCGGGGCGGCGGGCGCCCCGCGCCGGGAGCGCACCGCCGTGGCGGGGCTGGCCATGCTGGCCTACTGCCTGGCCTGCGATGGAGGCGCATCGGTGCTGCGGGCCGGGCTGATGGGGGCAATCGGTGTTGCCGCCGACCTCCGGGGCGGACGCCGTGCGCCGTGGAACGCGCTGGTGTTGTCCCTGGCCGTGATGCTGGCCCTCGACCCGCTGAGCATCGGTGACCCGGGGCTGCAGTTGTCCTTCGCCGCGGTGGCCGGCTTGTTCGCGGTGGCGCCGCCGCTCGCGCAGTGGCTGCGCGGCGTGCTGCCCGGGCGGGTGGCCGACCTCGCCGCGCAGTCGGCGGGTGCGGGGCTTGCCACGGCACCGGTGCTGGCCCTGGGGTTCGGCAGCCTGCCGGTGGCGGGCCTCGCGGCGAACCTCGTGGCGGTGCCGATCGCCGGCCCCGTGGTGGTGCTGGCCATGATCGGCGCGGTGGGGCATTGGGTATGGGCGCCCCTGGGCGTCGTGCTGTCGTGGGCAGCAGCAGCGGGGGCGTCGGTGATCCTGGGGGTCGCGGCCATCGCGGCCGCTCTGCCGGGGGCGGTGCAGCGCGTGCCCGCCTGGGGGGCGGTGCCCCTGGCCATGCTCGCGGCGCTACCGCCTGCGGCATGGTGGTGGCTGAGGAGGGTCCCGCCGCCACCGTCGTCCCGAACGCGTCGGCGTCCATGGGGGCCCTGGGTGCGGCGCATCCTGGTGGCGGGGTTGGCCGGGGGGATGGCCGTGCTGCTGCCGGGTGCGCTGCCCGGGTGCAGCGGTGGCGGCCCGGCCGACGGGCCCGCGGTGCGGATGCTCGACGTGGGTCAGGGGGCCGCCATCGCCCTGCGCGACGGGCGCCGGGTGCCGGTGCTGTTCGATGCCGGGCCGCCGGGGCAGCCGGCTCCGGTGCTTGATGCGCTGGATCGCATGGGGGCGCGCTCGGTGGGTGCCATGGTGCTCAGCCATGCCGCCCGGGACCATCTGGGCGGCGCCACCGCGGTGATGGACCGGCTGCCCGTGCGCGCGGTGGTGCTGCCACAGGCGGACCGGTCCGACCCCGCCGTGGTGGCCGTGGCACGCCATGCCCGCGCACGCGATATCGACGTGCAGTGGGCCATGCGGGGTACGCAGGTGGATGCCGGTCCGTGGCGGGTACGGGTGGTCGGGCCCACCCCCGCCATGGAACGTGCAGGCGACGCCAACCTGAGGTCGCTGGTGCTGCACGTGACGG
>CAZPAT010000145.1:0-3971 GCA_964584485.1 uncultured Bifidobacterium sp. | reverse complement strand
CGGGGGGGCTTCCCCGGATCCGCCGGCGATGCGGGTGCACTCGCCGACGCATCAGCCGGTCCTGGCACTGCAGGGGCGGGCGCCTGGGAAGGCACTCCCGCAGCCCCGGGCGCGGCGGGCTGCGGCGCCTGGGACACGGGCTGCTGCGCCGTGGCAGTCGCGGCAAATCCGCACGAGAGCAGTGCTGCGCCGATGAGGATGGAGCTAGTGCGACCCATGCGCGGGTGCACGCTAGCCGGATGCCCGGGGCTGTGACTCACGCCGGTTCCTTCGGCGCGCGCCGCCCGCGTCCTCGCGCGTTTCGCGCGAAGCCGGGCGCCGCGCAACGCCGATTGCCGCGCCGTGCGGCACAATCTGGGCATGTCGAATCCCCGGATGATGGTGAATGGGGCGATGGTCGCCCCCGGCGCGCCCGCACTGGTTCCACTCGATGACGGCCTCGTGCGCGGTGACGGGGTGTTCGAGGGGCTCCGCGTCTACGGGCGTCGGCCGCGCACGCTCGAGGCGCATCTGGACCGCATGGAGCGGTCGGCCCTGCGTATCCAGCTCGATTTCCCCCGGGACCTCATCCGCGGCGAGATCGGGCGCTTCTGCGCGGAGGCATCGGCGGCCGAGTGCGGCCTGAGGGTGATGCTGACGCGCGGGGGGGCGCGCGTCCTGCGGGAGGAGCCCCTGCTGCCGGAGGCACCTGCGGGGTGGATCGTGCTCCCGGTGCCGCACCGCATCACGCCGCTGCTCGTGGCGTCGAAGACGCTGAGCTACGCGGCGAACATGCAGGCCGCGCGCATCGCTGCGGGGGAGGGCGCCGACACGGCCCTGATGATCGACGCGGACAGTGCGGGCATTCTGGAGTGCCCGGTCGCGAGCTTCGTCTGGCTCGAGGGGGATGAGCTGGTCGCCCCGCCGCTTGCGACCGGGATCCTCGACTCGATCACCCGGCGCCTCATCGCCGAGGTCACCACGCTGCACGTGCGTGAGCGTTCCGTGGCCGACCTTGCCTCGGCCGACGGTGCGCTGGTCATCTCCACGGTGCTCGAGAGCCGCGTGGTGCGGGAGGTCGCAGGCATCGCCTCCTACGACCCGACGGGCAGCCGCATCACCGACATCGCCAGGGCGCTCCGCGAGGCCTGCCTCACTGCGGGCCCCGAGGCCGCCCGCGAGGTGCCCGCCTGACCGGATGGCTCGCATCCGGGCCCCGCGCATGAGATCATGCGCCCATGCCCTGGTGGGGAATCATCATCGTCATCGTGGTCGTGATCGCGCTTATCGCGTGGGTCATCGGCCTCTACAACCGGCTCGTGCGCCTTCGGGTGGAGGTGCAGCAGGGCTGGGCGAACATCGACGTGCAGTTGCGGCGTCGGTACGACCTCATCCCGAACCTCGTGGAGACGGTGAAGGGGTACGCCGAGCACGAGCGCGGTGTGTTCCAGCGCGTCACGGAGGCCCGCACCGCCGCGATGGATGCGAAGGGTCCTGCCGCCTCCGGCGAGGCGAATAACCTCCTTGCCCGCGCGCTCGGCGGCCTCTTTGCGGTGGCCGAGAACTACCCCGACCTCAAGGCGTCCACCAACTTCCTGCAGCTGCAGACCGAGCTCGCCAACGTCGAGGAGATGCTGGCGGCAGCCCGGCGGTACTACAACGCCACGGTGGGGCAGTACAACGCCACCCAGCACACGGTGCCGTCGAACATCGTGGCGCGATTCGGCGACTTCTCGGATGCGGAGTTCTTCGAGGAGGAGGACGAGGCGGTCCGCTCGGCCCCGCAGGTCTCCTTCGACTCGTAGGTGACCCTCCAGCAGCAGATCCGCGCGAACAGGTGGCGGACCCTGCTGCTATTCGTGCTGTTCGCCGTGCTCGCCGTCGTCATCCTGGGTGCCGTCGCGCTGGTTGCCGATCTCTCCCTCTTGATCGTGGTGGGGATCGGGCTTGTGGTCTACGGCCTGGTGATGTGGTTCGCGTCCGGGTCGGTCGTCGCATCGCTGGCCGGGGCGCACCCGATCACGCGCGACCAGCACCCCGAGCTGTGGCAGGCCGTCGAGGCCGCGGCGGTGGGGGCGGGGCTTCCCCGGACGCCGGCCGTGTACATCATCGAGGATCCCGCTCCGAACGCCTTTGCGGCAGGGCGTGACCCGAAACACGCCTACGTGGCGGCCACCACTGGCCTGCTGCAGATCATGGGGCCGCGCGAGCTCCGGGCGGTGATGGCACACGAGATTGCCCACGTCCGTAACCGCGATGTACGCCTGATGTCGCTGGCCGCGGTCCTCGCCGGCGTTCTGCTGATCCTCTCGGACATCCTGCTGCGGGTGCTGGTGTTCGGCGGCGGGCGCAACAACAACAATCCGTTTGCCCTGATCGGCGTCATCGTGGCGCTCATCCTCGCGCCCATCGGCGCCGCCATGATCCAGATGGCCCTGTCGCGCCGGCGCGAGTACCTGGCGGATGCCTCGGCCGCGGAGATCACGGGCGATGCCGAGGGGATGGCGCGCGCCCTCGCGGTGCTTGAGGCCGACACCCGGCAGGTGGGACACGTGGGCCGGGCAACCGCGCATCTGTACATCGAGTCCCCGCTGGTGAAGGGCCGCGGGCTGATGGGCAGCCTGGGTGGCCTGTTCCAGACGCACCCGTCGATGCCGGACCGCATCGCCGCCCTCGAGCGCGCCGGCGGCTTCACGCTGGACCGCTCCTTCCTGGCGACCGTCCCGGTGCAGTAGGGGCCACGGGCTGCAGGATCCGCCGGCGGGGCTGCCGTCGGGAATGTGCATAACAATGATTTCCGTGCGGAGCAGGGGCGGCGGGGGCGCGCGCCTAACGTGACCTGCGCCGGGCATCCTCGAAGCGCCGGCGATCGCGCTTGGTGGGCCGCGACCCGAGCCCGGCGCCAGGAGGCTCGGGCGCTGCCTTCCGCATCATCTGGTGCTCCTCACGCGCTGCCGTGCTCTCGGCGGTCTCCTCGTACAGCGCGCGGGCCTCGGGCGCCGGGCCGCGGCGGCCGGATATCCCGACCACCGTCACGACCATCGGTGGCGCCCCGGGGCGCGTGATGGTGACCGCGTCGCCCACGCGGACATCGCGCGAGGGCTTGATTCGCTGATCGTTCAGGTGCACGCGGCCGCCCTGGACCGCCTCGGTGGCAAGTCCTCGCGTCTTGAAGAAGCGGGCGGCCCACAGCCACTTGTCGATGCGAATCCTGTGTCCGTCAGCCGTCACGCCGTGCATTGTCCCACCCCGGCGCCGGGTGGCCGCCTCTGCAACAATCGGTCCATGGTCATGAGCGCCCTTTCATGCCTCTGGGACGACCCCGACACGTGCCCGCAAGTGCGCGTCGATGGCGTCACGGGGCGTCGGTACTGCCGGCTCTGCGGTCCGGAACCCCGCGAGGTGGCGGAGGAACGAATGGCTGCCGAGGCCCGGGCCGCGGCAACGGGTGGCACGGAGTCGCCCGCGGCCGCGGACGGCGATTGAACGGCATGGCCACAGCCCCCGGATTTCCGGAGGGTGCGGCATTTTCTATGACGCCGACACCTTGACAGGACTTGGACAGAACTGTTGGATACCCCTAACGGATTGATCAAAGACCTGACCGAGGACGGCGCCATGTACCGCTACTCACGTGCCATTTACCGTGATCTGCACCCCCACCTCCTCGAGGGTCAGTTCCGGGCCGAACTCGGCCAGCGCCTGCTGCTTGCCGCATGCGAGCGCACGGTGGAGCGGCTCGCCCGCGATCACCGCAGGTTTGCCCGCCCGGCCGCGGCCCTCTTCGATGACGTCAGGGCCCTCTTCCCCGTCTCCCGCCAGCTGATGGTGTACGACATCATCGAGATGCACATGGATGCCGCCCTCGAATACCTGGACGCGGAGATCGCCGAGCGCGGGTCGGCCGACCTGCTCCGATGCCGCGCGACCAACCGCAAGGGCAAGGCCTGCCAGCGCGTTCCGGTGACCGGCTCCGACTACTGCCCGTCGCA
>CAZPAT010000144.1:0-3996 GCA_964584485.1 uncultured Bifidobacterium sp. | reverse complement strand
CCGGACGTGTGCACCCGGTGCGTAGTGCGACTCGAGCATGCCGGGCGCGCGGGCCGGGCCCGATGCCTCGGCGCTGACGGGGGCACCGATCACCTGCGACAACTGGGCTGCGGAAATGCGCCCGGGCCGCAGTACCTGCGGCGGGTCGGTGGTCATGTCCACCACGGTGGACTCGATGCCGATATCGCAGGGGCCGCCGTCGAGCACCACCGCCACGGCGTCGCCCAGTTCGTCCACCACGTCATCGGCGCACGTGGGCGACGGCCTGCCGAAGCGGTTGGCCGAGGGTGCGGCGACGGGGCCCCCGAAGGCCCGGAGCAGGGCGAGCGCCACGGGGTGCGCGGGCACGCGCACTGCCACCGTGTCCCGTCCACCCGTGACCGCATCGGGCACGACGGCCGAGCGCGCCATCACCAGCGTGAGGGGGCCTGGCCAGAAGGCCGCCGCGAGGGCCTCTGCCGCAGGGCTCATCGTGGCGACCAGGGGGCGCGCATCGTCGGCCGATGCCACGTGGCAGATCAGCGGATGATCGCTGGGTCGGCCCTTCGCGGCGAACACCCGTGCGACGGCCGCGGGGTCGCGCGCGTCAGCGCCCAGGCCGTAGACGGTCTCGGTGGGAAACGCCACCAGATCTCCGTTGCGGAGTGCCGACGCGGCGGCCGCGAGTGGATCGGAATCCGGTGTGCGGGGGGCAGGGCGTGCGGTCATCGGGTGCGGTCCTGGGCCACGGCGGCGACCCTATCCACCGCGCGTGCCTGCCCGCCCGTGCCCGGTCTCCGTTGCATGTTCACGGGTTGCCGTGGCGCGCTACGCGCCGCGGAGGTATGTTTCCGCGGCCATGGGTACTGCCCCCTCTTGGGAGATCACCCTGCTTCGCCGCCCCGCGGGGGCACGGCGCCCGCGCGTGGCGGGCCGTGTCGTGTTCGAGGCGCCTGATCTGGCGTGCGCTCGGAAGGCCGCGCGCAGGCATCTGGAGGAGCGTCAGTCGGGCGAGGACAAGTGGTCGCTCGGCGTGCTGAAGCCGCTCACCCCCAGCGCCCCGGGAACCCATCGCTACCGCGTGGTGTACGCGGTGTGGGAGGCCGCGGACGACTTCTTCGAGCGCCGCGACGTGCACGAACTCGAGGTATGGGCGGCCGACGCCCAGGATGCGCGCCGCCTGTCGCACGCCGACATCCAGGATGTGCCCGGTTATCAGCCGGTCTGGCGCGTGCGCCATGTGGTGCGCGTGCCCGACACCGCCTGAGGGCTGTCCGGCGCCGACGCGCCCGGCACCGCCGGGGTAGGGTGCGCGCCATGAGCGCTCCCCGGTATCCGCTTGTCATCGGCGACTCGCGCGTCGAGACCCCCGAGTGGATTGCGGTGGACGACCGGGCGACCGGTGAGGTGATCGCCCAGGTCGCCGCCGGCCGCCCGGAGGACGTCGACGTCGCGGTCGCACGTGCCCGCGACGCCCTGCCGGGCTGGGAGGCGCTCGGGCCGCTGGGCCGCGCCGAGGCCATCCGCCGCTACGCCGCGGTGCTCGATGAGCACCAGCCCGAACTGGCCGAGACGATCCACCGCGAGGAGGGCAAGCCCCTGGGCGAAGCCCAGGCCGAGGTGGCCCGTGCGTGTGAGGTGATGCACCACTTCGCCGGGGAGGCCGAGCGCCTCTGGAACATGCAGTTGCCCGGCCCGACGCTGTCGACTGGTTCGATCGTCCGGCCCGCGCCGATCGGCGTGGTGGCGGCCATCACCCCGTGGAACTTCCCGGTCGCGCTGGTCCTGTGGAAGCTCGGCCCGGCCCTTGCCGCGGGATGCTGCATGATCGTGAAACCGGCCGAGGAGGCACCGCTCGCCGCGCGCCGGCTGTGCGACCTGGCGACCGAGGCGGGCCTGCCGGACGGCGTTGTGTCGTGCATCACGGGCGACGGTCCCGTGATCGGCGAGGCGCTGTGCACGCACCCCGGCGTGGACAAGGTGGCGTTCACCGGCTCGCGCCGCGTGGCCGAGCAGATCGCCGCGTGGGCGTCGCCGCGCCTCAAGGCATTGTCGCTGGAACTCGGCGGGCACGGCGCGCTGGTGGTGCTCGACGACGCCGACCTGGACGTGGCGGCCGAGGTCGCGCTTGTGCAGGGCTTCGCGAACTGCGGGCAGGCCTGCTACTCGGTCAACCGCATCCTCGTTCCGCGGCGTATGGAGCAGGACCTGCTGGATCGCCTGCGCCCGGGCATCGCCGCGCTGAAGCTCGGCCCCATGGCCACCGACCGCGGACGCGCACGGCACGCAATGCTCATGGATGACGCCCGGGGAAAGGGGGCGCACGTCGAGGGCGGTGCACTGCTCGACGGCAACTACGTGGAGCCCGCACTTGTCACCGGTGCCGGACCGGGCGTGCTGCTGGTGGATGAGGAGCCCTTCACTCCGGTGGTGGCCGTGCTGCCCTACGACGACGTGGACGAGGCCATCACCGAGGCCAACCGGCCCGACTACGGGCTGGTCTCGTACCTGTGTGGTGGCGATTCGCGCCGCACCGTCGAGGTGGCGGCGCGCATCGAGTGCGGCACCGTGGTGGTGAACGGCTGGCGGGTGGTGGTGCCCTACGCGCCGTACGGCGGATGGAAGGGGTCGGGCATCGGCGCGGAACTCGGGCAGCCCGGGCTCGAGGCCTTCATCCGGTGGCAGCACCTGCGGGTGCTGGCATAACCCCTCAGCCGCCCGCGGCCACGTGCACGCGGCGCGCGTAGACCAGTTGCTCCACCTTGGGGCGCGCGCCGGCAAGCCCCGAGTCACCCACCCCGCCCACCACCAGGTGCGGGTCCTGGTACAGCGGCCCCTCGTTCACTGTGATTCGGGCCCCCCGCAGCGCGGTGGCCACCGTCATGGCCCGCTCGCGCGGGCCGAATACCGCCGCGCCCAGCCCGTAGGGCGAGTCATTCGCAAGCGCCACCGCGTGCCGGGCGTCGTCGGCGATGGCCAGCCCGCGCACCGGGGCGAACGACTCGTCGCGCCACAGGCGCACGTGCAGGGCGGAACCGGGAAGCAGCACCACGGTCGGGGATGGTGCGCCGCCCGGCGCCGACCCGTCCGTGCCGCCGGTGAGCACGCGGCCGCCCGCCGCGATGGCCTCCGCCAGGTCGGCCTCCGCGCGATCCCGGGCCGCTGGTGCGATTGGGGCGACATCGGTGCGCTCGTCATCCGCCGGACCGGTGACCAGGGATTCAACGGACTCGATGAGCCGGGGCACGAACTCGTCCCGCGCGGCGCGTTCCACCACGATCCGCTTTGCCGCCATGCACAGCTGGCCCGCGTTCGCGAAGCCGCCCAGCGCCGCTGCCTCGGCGGCGCGGTCCATGTCGGCACCGTCCAGTACCACCAGCGCGTCGTTGCCCGAGGCCTCCGGGATGTACGGGCGCATGGTTGCGCCATCGGCGTACGCCGCCGCCAGCCGCGCCATGTGGCGTCGGCACGTGGCAGTGGAGGCATGCGCCACCACGGCGCCGATCCCGGGCACGGCCATCAGTGCCTCGGCCTCCTCGGGCGGGTCATCCACCACCTGGACGGCGCCGAGGGGCCACCGGTAGGTGAGCGCCTCGAGGACCCGCGCCGTCGCCGTGCCCGCCCGGCGCGACGGGCGGGCCAGTACGGCATTGCCGCCCGCGAACGCGGAGGCCGCCACCAGCGTGGGCACCCACACGGGGGAGTTGGCCGAGTGCCACCCGAACACCACGCCGTAGGGGGCGAACTCCAGTCGCGTACGGCCCGATCGCGCCGGAGCATCCCGCGGCCGGATGGCCTCGGCCAGCGCGGGAAGGGCGTCCAGCAGGTCGAGGGCGCTGCCGATCTCGCGCCGCGCGAACTTGCGGGCCTGTCCCGCCTCGGCAACGGCCGCGTCCTCGATGGCCTGGGCCTCGGAGGCGATCGCCCGCGCCCCGGCGGTGATCAGGTCGAGGCGGGCGTCGAGGTCGAGGCGCCCGATCTCCTGCACGGCGTAGCGGGCCACGTCGATCATCTGGG
>CAZPAT010000143.1:0-4041 GCA_964584485.1 uncultured Bifidobacterium sp. | reverse complement strand
ACTACGAGGAGATCGACCTCAAGCCCGGGTACCAGCGCCTGAACGGCGTGGACGCGCTGGACTACGTGCGCTACCGCCACACCGACTCGGACTTCGCGCGCATCGCCCGCCAGCAGGCGTTCCTGTCGGAGCTGAAGCGCCAGACCAACCGCTTCGGGAACCTGCCGGAGATCCCCGCATACGCGAGCATCTTTGCCGACAACATCACCACCAACGTGCGATCGGTGCCGCGCCTCCTGGGCATCATGGAGCAGGCGATCACCACCGACAAGGACCGCATCGCCCGCAACAGCATCTCGGGCACGCCGAACATGCGGAATGGCGCATCCATCGTGGAGGCCCCGCAGTCGGAGATCGACGCCAAGGTGGAGGCCTGGCTGAACCCGGAGTTCGAGCAGGGCGCCGCCACCACCGTGGTGAGCCCCAACTCCGTGCGCGTGCAGGTGCGCAATGGCAACGGGCGCCTCCTGGACGCCGAGACCGCCACCGACCAGCTGCGGCAGAAGGGCTACGACGCGGTGTCCGGCGGCAACGCCGACTCGTTCGGCAAGTCCGAGACCGTGGTGGCCTATGCCGAGGGCCAGCGCGAGGCCGCGAAGAACGTGGCCGCCCTGTTCGGACCGGATGCCGTCATCGCTGCGCTGTCGCGCAAGAACACCCCCGACGGCGTGGACGTACGCGTGACGCTGGGTGAGTCGTACAGCGGCGCGCTGGTCAAGAAGAAGAAGACGAAGAAGGCGGCAAGGCCACGGGCGAACGTGGTGGATACCCGCTCGCTCGTGGCGCTGGGCAAGCGCATTCAGAAGGGCACCGGCCTCAAGATCATGGTGCCGACCCGGGTGCCGACTGGCTCGGAACTGAAGATCGTGCGTGCATATCGCGTGAACACCGGTGGCAAGGGGCCGCAGGCGCTCAAGATGGTGTTCCGCATCCCGTCGGGAACGTACTGGGGGTATCAGGTGCTCGACTGGGCGGACCCGCCCTTGCTGGAGGGCCGCACCGGAGTGGTGAAGAGCGGTGGTCGCGAGTACTCCACCTTCTACGACGGCAAGAACCTGATGCGCCTCGCCTGGCAGAAGGACGGCATCACCTACTGGATCTCCAACACCCTCGACTACAAGCTCTCGCCCGAGGACATGTACGCCATCGCCAAGTCGGCCCGTCCCGTGGGCCGCGCCACGCTTCGCCCGGGTGCGAGCCCTGTGGAGATCCCCATCGAGCAGGACGCGTACACCCCCTGATGCCCACCCGCATCGGAGTGATCGGCGCGGGCTACGTGGGCCTGGTGACCGGGGCGTGCCTGGCCTCGATGGGCCATGAGGTGACCCTTCGCGACATCGACGCCGCCAAGGTGGAGATGATCAACGCGGGCGACCCGCCCATCCACGAGGACGGCCTCGCGGCGCTCATGCATGAGTGCGCCGAGCGCCTCACCGCCACGCTGGACCTGGGCGAGATGCTCGCGCGCACCGAGATCGTGTTCATCGCCGTGGACACCCCGCCCATGCCATCCGGGGACGCCGACCTGTCGCGGGTGCTCGGCGTGGTGGATGAGCTCGAGGCGCTCGGCCCGGACGCCTGCGAGGGGCATGTGCTGGTGATGAAGAGCACCGTGCCGGTGGGCACCGGCGAGAGGGTGCGCGCCGAGCTCGATCGCCGGGGCCTCGGCGACGTGGGGTATTGCTCCAACCCGGAGTTCCTCAAGGAGGGCGTGGCGATCGCCGACTTCCTGCGCCCCGATCGCGTGGTGGTGGGCGACTTCCGGGCGGCCGACGGCGACCGCGTGGCGGCCCTGTATGAGCCCCTCGGCGCGCCGATCCTGCGCACGTCGGTGCCCACCGCTGAGATGATCAAGTACGCATCCAACGCCTTCCTTGCCACGAAGATCTCGTTCATCAACGAGATCGCCAACGTGTGCGAGGAGGTGGGCGCAGATGTGACCGAGGTGGCCGAGGGCATGGGGCTGGACGGGCGCATCGGGCCGAAGTTCCTGCAGGCGGGGGTGGGCTTCGGCGGCTCGTGCTTCCCGAAGGACGTCTCGGCGCTCAAGCAGCTCGCGGGCAACAGCGGCTACCACTTCCAGCTGCTCACCTCGGTGATCGAGGTGAACGAGCTGCAAAAGCGCCGCGTGGTGGGCAAGCTGAAGCGCCACCTCGGTGAGCTGGAGGGGCGCGAGATCGCCCTGCTGGGGTTGGCCTTCAAGCCCGGCACCGATGACATGCGCGAGGCCTCCAGCGTGGTGCTGGCCGGCCGGCTGCTGGCCGAGGGGGCCCGCGTGCGCGCCTTCGATCCGGTAGCCGTCCCCGCGGCCCGGGGACGGCTGTCGGCGGTGGACCTGCACGACGACGCCCTGGCATGCGTGACGGGGGCCGATGCCGTGGTGATCGTGACCGAGTGGCCCGAGGTCGTGGGCTTGGACTGGGCGCAGGTGGCCCGCGCGATGCGGGGAGACGTACTGGTGGACGGGCGCAACGCGCTGGATCCGGTGGCCATGGCGGCCGCGGGCTTCGCCTATGAGGGCATCGGCCGGGGCGCGCCCGCGTGAGCGATCCCCGGGGCGTGGCGCAGGCGGTGATCCTCGTGGGCGGACAGGGCACGCGCATGCGCCCGCTCACCGACACCATGCCGAAGCCCATGCTGCCCCTGCTCGACCTGCCCTTCGTGGAGCGCCAGGTGCAGCATCTGGCGCGTGCAGGTGTGCACCGCATCGTGTTCTCGTGCGGCTACCGTCCGCGCGAGATCGAGGAGTACTTCGGCGACGGATCGTCGCGGGACCTCGAGATGGGCTATGTGGTGGACCCCGAGCCCCTCGGCACCGCCGGCGCCATCGCCAACGCTGAATCGCTGCTCGACGGTGATGACGACGTGTTCGTGCTGAACGGCGACATCCTCACCGACCTCGACCTGGGCGCCCTGGTGGCGCACCACCGTGCGCTCGGCGCCGAGGCCACGATCGCGCTCACGCCGGTTGAGGACCCCAGCGCCTTCGGGCTGGTGCGCACCGACGCCGACGGGCGCGTGACCGAGTTCGTGGAGAAGCCGGGCCCCGATGAGCTCATCCCCGGTGAGCCGTACCGGATCAACGCCGGTACGTACGTGCTTGCCCCCTCGGCCCGGGCGGCGATCCCGCGTGGTGAGCAGGTCTCGATCGAGCGTGACACGTTCCCACTGCTCGCCGGGCGCGGAGGCGTGGGCGCCCTCGGGTCGGACTGCTACTGGCGCGACATCGGCACGCCGGCGTCCTACCTGGATGCCCATCTCGACGTGCTGGCGGGGCGCGTGGGCTTCATCGCGTCGCCAGGCGCGCGCTGGGTGGCCGCCGACGCGCACATCGACCCGTCCGCCACCATCGCCGCTGGCGCCAGCGTGGGCCCGGGCGCGCGCGTCGGCGCAGGAGCCACCGTGGGCCGCTGCGTGATCGCCGCGGGTGCCCGGGTGGGCGATGGCGCGACCGTGGATGGCGCGGTGCTCGGCCGCGATGTCTCGGTTGGCCCGGGTGCGCGCGTGACCGGACTGGTCGTGGCCGGCGACGGCGCAACCGTGCCCGACGGGATGCTGCTGGAGGGTCCCGCCACGGTGGCCACCGGGTCGGTAGCCTCCACCTGATGGCGGAACTCGACCTTCCCGAAGTGCTCGCGGTGGACCGCGCGGGCCTCATCGACGGCCTCGCATCGTCCGTGGACGTGTTCGACGCCGCGCGCGCCGGCGCCGAGGCCCTGGACATCCCCTTCGCCGCGGACGCCATCGGCAATGTGCTCATCTGCGGCATGGGCGGGTCCGCGGTGGCCGGTGACCTCATCGCGAGCCTCTACTACGAGCGCACCCGCGTGCCACTGCTGGTCCACCGGGGCTACTACCTGCCGGGATGGGCCGACGACCGCACGTTGGCGGTGCTCATGTCGTACTCGGGCGAGACCGAGGAGACCCTCACCGCCGCCATGCAGGCGCTGGAGCGCGAGTCGCCGGCGGTGGCCATCACCAGCGGGGGCAAGCTGGACACCTGGTACAACGGCAAGCACGGCGTGCCGGTGCTGCCCATCC
>CAZPAT010000142.1:0-4069 GCA_964584485.1 uncultured Bifidobacterium sp. | reverse complement strand
ACCGCGACGCCAAGCTGGCCTCGATCACCGAGGGCACCTCGGAGATCCAGCAGCTGATCATCAGCAAGGAGATCGGGCTGTAGGCAGGCCCATCCCCGCGACGGCCCCTGCCGGGGCGGTCACGCCCTCTGCAACACTGCGAAGGGCCCCGATCACCGGGGCCCTTCGTCGTTCCGGGGCCCGAAGGGCCGGAGGATCCATGCAGTGCGCATCCGGCAGATGACATCGGACGACCTCCGGGTCGTGCTGGGCTGGGCAGCGGACGAGGGGTGGAACCCGGGGACCGGCGACGGGGAATTCCTCGCCATTCCCGACCCGGCCGGGCTCCTCGTGGCAGTGGAGGACGGCGAGCCGATCGGCAGCATCGGAATGCTTCGCTTCGGGCCGCGCTTCGCCTTCGCGGGCCTCTACGTCGTGCGGCCCGATCACCGGGGCGGGGCAACCGGCGCCCGCCTCGCCCGGGCCGCGCTTGCGCATGCCGGTGACCGCACCATCGGCACCGACGGCGTGATCGAGCGCACTGCCGACTACGAGGCGCTCGGGTTCCGGGTCGCCCACCTGCACCACCGGCACTCCGGCGCCCCGGGACCCGCGGCGCATCCGTGCGTGCGGAATCTCTCCCCCGGCGACGTGGACGTCGTCATCGCCCTCGATGACGCCTGCTTCCCGGGCGACCGCCGCGTCTTCATGCGCGCATGGCTCGGCGGCGGCCACCTGGTGCGGTGCTGGGCGCCCGACGGCGGGGAGGTGAGCGGCTTCGGCGTTGCCCGTCGAGCAGTGGCCGGCTGGCGCATCGGCCCGCTCATCGCGCCGCACGCCGGTGCCGCCGAGGCAATCGTGCGCGATCTTGCCGCCGCACTGCCGGGCGAGGTGCTGCACATCGATGTCAACACCGGCAACCCCGAGGCCGCGAACCTGGCAACCGACCTCGGCATGGCACCGGGGTTCGCGTGCGTGCGCATGTACCGGAACGGGATGCCCGAACTCCCCCTCACGCGGATCTGGGGGGCGTGCACGCTGGAGGCCGGGTGATGCCCGGCCGGCGGGAGGAGCGGCCCTAGCGGTGGGCGTGCCGCGGACCGCGGCGGGCCGCGAGATGCGACAACCCGGCCAGCACCATGTCGCCGGCCCTCTGCGTGACCGGTCGGTGCAGCCGGGCGATCTCGGCCCGCGCCGCCGCGAGGGCGGTCTTCAACTGATCGCGCTCAGCGCGCAGCGCCGCGACCTCATCCGACAGCCGCTCGACCTCCGCGCGCAGCGCCGAGGTGTTCCCCCCGTCGCGCCCGGCGCGGGCGGCCTCGACGTCCGACGGCGCGATGAGCGTGCGCTGCTGGCCGGCGGGGCCGATGGTCTCGCCGCTCAGGCGGCCCGAGCGCAGGTAGCGCCACACGGTGCGCTCGCTCACGCCCAGGGCCTCCGCGGCCTCGGTGACGGTCATTCCGTGCTCAGTGGTAGCCATGTCCACGGTTTCGACGCCAATTCGGCTACCCCTGCCAGAAACGTCAGGGGGCGCCCGGTGGGCGCCCCCTGATCAACCGCTGCGGGGCCCGGCCCCGGTCGGTCGCCTAGCCCTTGCGCTGGATCAGCATGTTCCAGACGCCGCGCTGCACGACCTTGTCGTCCTGGTTCAGGACCTCGATCTCGTACTTGCACCACCCCGCCTTGGGGTTCTTCTCGTTCTCGGCCTTCTCGCCGATGGTGCGCTTGACGCGGATCGTGTCGCCGATGAACACCGGCGCGCGGAACTGCCATGAGTCCAGGCCCACGAAGGCGGCCGTGGCGATCTTCGGCTCCATCTTCTCCACCTGCAGGCCGGTGGCGATCGACGTAACCAGCATGCCGTGCGCGACGCGCTGGCCGAAGACGGAGTCCTTGGCGCCGACATCATCGATGTGGAACCAGTTGAAGTCGCCGGATACGCCGCAGAAGTTCACGACGTCGGCCTCGGTGACGGTACGACGCAGCGACTCGGCGGTGTCGCCCGCGTTCAGCTCCTCCCAGAAAAGACGCTCAGCCACAAGGACTCCTCAAAATCGTTTGCGGCACCCGGAAGCGGGCGCCAAGGCGGCGGAGAGCATAACCGGCACCGGCACCCATCTGGCCCCTGTTCAGCGCCCCCCGGGAATAGGGCGTCGCGAAGTCGTGGCGGGGACATCGCCCCGTGCGGGCCCTCCCACGTCCCCAATCGCCTCGTCGAATGCCGCGGCGATGCCCATGAGCTGGCCGACGTCGACCCCCACCGCCCGTGCCATCACGCCCTGGGCCGCCATCTCCACGGCGGCGACGGTGGCCTCCACCTGCTCGGCGCCCTGCCGGGTGAGCACCACCTGGCGGCGGCGGCGATCCGTCGGGTGCGGCCGCCGTTCCACCAGCCCCGCCTTCTCAAGCTGGTCCAGGAGGATGGTCACGTGAGCCGACCCCGACCCGATCGCCACCGCGATCTGGCGCGGCTCCAGGCCGGCATCCCCAGCCCGGCGAAGCGCCACCAGCACGTGGTGCTGGTTGAGAGTGAGGCCGCGCGCGCGCCGCACGGCGTCGTCGAGCACCCTCCCGAGGGACGCCCCCACCTGCGCCATCGCCGCCACGGCGATGGCATCCCGCTCACCCTTGCGCATCGCCATGGCCAGCAGGTTACACTCACTCGTGAATTACTAAACCCTTAGTAAAATGAGGAGCCACTCCGTGCGTGCCACAACCTTCCATGGCGTCGGCGACATCCGCGTCGAGGATGTCCCTGACTCCCAGATCCTCGCCCCCACCGACGCCATCGTGCGCGTCACGAAGGCCGGCATCTGCGGATCCGACCTGCACTTCCTGCACTACGGCGACGCCCTGGGCATGACCCCCGGCCTGCGCCTGGGCCACGAGTTCGTGGGCGTGGTCGAGGAGGTGGGCTCCGAGGTGACCGGGCTCGTCGTGGGTGATCGCGTGGTCGCGCCGTTCGCCTTCTCCGACAACACCTGCGCCTGCTGCACGCTCGACGTGCAGAGCTCGTGTGCACAGGGCGGCATCTTCGGCAGCCCCTTCTGGGGCGAGCACGCGGGTGGCCAGGTGGAGGGCGGCCAGGCCGAGGCGCTGCGCGTGCCGCAGGCCTCCGGCACCCTGGTGAAGATCCCCAATTCCCTCGCGAGCGCCGAGAACGACTCCAAGGTGCTGCCGCTGGGCGACGTACTCTCCACCGGCTACCACGCCGCGGTCAACGCGGGCGTGGGCCCGGGCAGCACCGCCGTAGTCATCGGCGACGGAGCCGTTGGCCTGTCGGGCGTCATCTCGGCCACGCTGCTGGGGGCCGAGCGCATCATCCACGTAGGCCACCACGCAGACCGGCTCGAGATCGGCCGTGCCGCCGGCGCCACCGACTCCATCAACGGCAAGGAGCAGGACGTCGTGGCCACCGTGCTCGAGATGACCGACGGCCTGGGCGCCGACGGCGCCGTGGAGACCATCTCCTCCAACGGCACCATCGAGCAGGCCATCAACGTGACCCGCCCCGGCGGCCACGTCGGCATCGTGGGCATGTCGCACTTCTTCGAGGAGGCCTCCGGCCAGCCGTACGCCGTGGCCTTCATGAAGAACGTGGCGCTGCACCCGGGCGTGTGCCCCTCGCGTCACTACATCCCGGGCCTGCTGAAGGATCTCGAGGCGGGGAAGATGGACCCGTCAGTGGTCTTCACGCATGACCTGGCGCTAGACGACGCCCCGGAGGGCTACCGCATCATGGACCAGCGCGTGGATGGCTCCATCAAGGTCGCCCTCACGCCGGGTTCGTAGGAGGCGGGCACGCGGGAGCGCGGGGTGTCGCCGAGGGGTGAGTGGACGTAGCCCGGTGTGATCGGCAGTTGCGGCCCCCGCAACTGCCGATCACGGGCCGGGCGTGTCCACGATCCCCCGGCGGCACCCCGCGCGACCCGGGCACGGAACGACGAAGGCCCCGGCGTGAGCCGGGGCCTTCGCGCCCTGCGGTACTGAGCGGTGGTGCGTGCCTAGAGGGCCTCGACGGCCTTCGCGATGCGGTCCATGCCCTCCTCGAGGATGTCGTCGGGGGCCGCGTAGGTGAAGCGGATGTGGC
>CAZPAT010000141.1:0-4074 GCA_964584485.1 uncultured Bifidobacterium sp. | reverse complement strand
GCGTGGGGCCCTCGATCATGTCGGCCTCCACCCTGATGCCCTCCGGCAGGTGCATCCGGGCGTCGGTGAGCGCCTGGCGGGCCCGCACCAGCAGGCGCTCCTTCGCCAGGTGCTCGCCGCCGCTGGTCGCGACCTCCTCGGCCGACACCAGGCGCTCCCCGGCCCAGGTGTTCATGGCAGAGAAGTAGGGGTCGGCGACGGCGATCAGGCGCACCGCGCCGCCAGGTGCAACCAGGCGCCCGGCCTGCCGCGCCGCCTCGAAGCCGGCACGGGTTCCGTCGATCGCGGCGGTGATGTGACTGAGTGGCATGGCCTGCAGGCTATCCCGCCGTAGCGGCGATCAGTGCGCGCACCGTGCCTGCAGGGTCGCCGCCATCCGACGGCCGGACGAACAGCCACCACAGGTAGAAGCCCTCCCGGGCATCGGAGGTGATGGCAACGCCGCGATCGCCGGACTCCTCCGGCGACAGGCGGAACACCGCATCGGTTATCCGCGCAGGATCGAGGTCGGCCGCGTCCAGGGCCGCGAGCGCGGCGACCACGGCATCCCCCACCGCGCCCGCACCACCCTCATACCGCGCCCCGCATCCGGGGCATGTGCCCGGAGTGATGTCGGACACGCCCTCGGCAACCACCGCCCCGCACAGCGGGCAGTCGAGTCGGGCGCTCACCGGGTGAGCAGCGGGATGAGCAGTGACGCCACGGCGATCACCCCGGCCGTCGCCGCCATCCATGGCACGCCGCGGTCGCGCGTGAGGCGGTGCACGCCCCAGTACGCGATGACCGCCGCCGCGCCCGCGGCGATCACCGTGATCACCGAGATCGCCGGCGAGAAGTCGCGGGATACCGCCACCGCGGCAAGGACGGTGCTGAGCAGGGCCCCGAGGGCGACCGAGTCGATTCCACCGGCGTCGGCGTCACGCAGGTTCCAGGCCTCCCAGGCCATCCACAGCCCGGCGAAGACGAACCACCCCGCCATGATCAGCTCGGCCGTGGCGCGGGTGAACTCGGGCGTGCCGCGCCAGTCGAGGAACAGCAGCACGGCCATCACCACCTGCACCGCGGCAGCGGTGGCCGTGGCGGGCCACGCGATGCCCAGCGCGGACCGCTGGGGCGGCGACAGGTCGGCCGGCGCGGGGATCTCCACCTCGGGGTCCACGGGGTGGATGCGCCCCGACGCGATCAGGCGGCTTCGCACCCACAGCCCGAGGGCCAGCACCACCAGACCCGTGACCGCACCGATGATGAACGACGGCAACGCCACGCCGGCCGGGGTGCCCCCGCCCACGCGCATCACGTTGTAGACCACCACCCAGCCGATGAGGACGGCCGACAGGATCCACGACAGCAGGCGGCCGGGGGCCAGGCGAGCACGGGCGGGTGCGGCCGACCCGCTCACGTGCGCTCCGCCTGCCCGCCATCCACCACGAGGCACTGACCGGTGACGTACTCGGCGCTCACGAGATAGAGCATGGCATCCACCACGTCCCCCGGCGTGCCCACGCGTCCCAGGATGGTCTCGGATGCCACGTTCGCCTCCACCTGCTCGCCGGTTCCATCGGGCATCAGCACCGGGCCGGGCACGATGGCGTTGGCCAGCACATGCGGCGCGTAGGCCTGGGCCAGGATGCGCGTGAGCATCACCAGGCCCGCCTTGCTCACGGAGTGCGGCGCGCGGTGCGGCCAGGGACGCAGGCCGGCGACATCGCCGATATTCACGATGCGCCCGAACCCTCGCGCCGCCATTCCCTCGGCCAGCGCCTGTGACAGGAACATTGGCGCCGTGAGGTTGGTGGCAATCGCGCGGTCCCACATGGCGCGATCCACCCGGTCGAATGGCGCGCTCTCCCAGGTGCTGGCCGAGTTGATGAGGATGTCCACGCCGCCGAGCGCCGTGTTGGCCTCGCGCGCGAGGGTCTCGGCGGCGCCGGGCTCGGCCAGGTCGGCCTGCAGAACCACGGCACGCACGCCGCGCTCGCGGCACTCGGCGGCGAGGGCCTCGGCATCGTCGGCCGACGACCGGTGGTGGATGGCCACGTCCACGCCGCTGGCCGCGAGGGCCGACGCCATGGCCGCGCCCACGCGCCGCGCGCCACCGGTGATCAGTGCGCTCCTGCCGGCGGGGTCGATCATGCGATTCCCAGCAGGCGCGCCATGCCACGCGCGGCGCGACCGCGGTGGCTGATAGCCGCCTTCTCGTCGCGGGTCATCTCGGCCAGGGTGCGCTCATCGCCGAGCGGGCGGAACACCGGGTCGTACCCGAACCCGTCCGCACCTGCGGCCTGCCGGGTGATCTCCCCGGGCAGTACGCCGCTCCCCACCAGAACCTCGCCGTCGGGCGCGATGCAATAGAGGACACAGGCGAACGCCGCGCCGCGGTCGTCCCGGTCCCCGAGCTCCTCGATCAGCAGGTTGCAGTTGTCGGCGTAGGTGGCATCGGGCCCGGCGTAGCGCGAGGAGTACACCCCCGGACGGCCGTCCAGGCCATGCACGAACAGCCCGCTGTCGTCGGCGATCACCCAAGAATCGGCGGGTGCGTCGGGCCGCAGCGCATCGGCCTTGATGCGCGCGTTCTGCAGCAGGGTGGTGCCGGTCTCGTCCGGATCGAAGCCCTCGGGCGCGGCCGTCACCTGGCTGCCGGCCAGCAGGGCCTCGAGTTCGCGCACCTTGTCGGCGTTGCCGGTGGCCAGCATCACCTGCACGAGCTAGCCCCCCAGCGCGGCCCGCTGCACGGCCGTCAGCTCGGCGCAGCCGGCAAGGGCCATGTCGAGCAGGCCGTCCACCACCGACCGCTCCACGGGCGGCCCCTCGGCCGTGGCCTGCACCTCCACCAGCAGACCGGACCCGGTGGCCACCACGTTCATGTCCACATCGGCGCGGCTGTCCTCCTCGTACGGAAGGTCCAGCAACGACTCGCCGCCCACCACGCCCACGCTGACCGCCGCGATGCTGTCGCGCAGCGGCAACTCGGCGATGAGCCCCTGGTCCACCAGGGACTGCAGCGCGATCTCCAGCGCCACGTAGCCGCCCGTGATGCTGGCGCAGCGGGTGCCGCCGTCGGCCTGGATCACGTCGCAGTCCACCCACACGCTGCGCTCGCCCAGCTTCCCCAGGTCCATCACGCTGCGCAGGGAGCGCCCGATGAGGCGCTGGATCTCAGTGCTGCGGCCGTCCACCTTGCCGCGGCTGGCATCGCGCTGCTTGCGGGTGTCGGTGCTGCCCGGGAGCATCCCGTACTCGGCGGTGACCCATCCCTTCCCGGAGCCCCGGCGCCAGCCGGGAACCTGCTCCTCCACCATCGCGGTGCAGATCACGCGGGTGTTGCCCGCGGCGATCAGCACGCTGCCGGTGGCGCTGGTGATGAAGCCCGGCTCGATGCTGATGGGCCGGAGCTGATGGGCAGATCGTCCGTCGGTGCGCACGGGGGAACCCTACTCAGTCACGCGCCGTGCACCGCGGGCGATCACTACCGCAGACGGATCACCTCGGCCTCGAGCGTGCCATCCGGGTGGCGCAGAATCACACGCAGGGAGGCAACGTCCTGGCGTCGCGCACGTAACCGTGCCTTGATCCGCAGCGACGAGGCCCTTGCCACGCTCACGACCGGCGCCGAGACGGTCCTCCGGAGCGTCCGGCGTCCGATGCGCGTGCCACGTGCGATTGGCACGCGCTTGCCCGCCGCATTCTGATACTCGAGCGTGTAGCGACCCTTGGTCGCAAGCCGGATGGCCTTGGTCGCTGTCACGTGACTGCGCGTGCGCGAGAACCGCACGGGGGCGGAACCAAGGCGCCAGGCGATTCCCCGGCGCGCGGCCTGCTGCGACGTCGCTCCTACCGTGCCCGTCGCGACAGCAGTGGCCGGCGCGGCATCCGCCGGAGCGGGGGTTTGCGGCGCGGGGTCGGGGGCAGGACTCCCCGGCGCCGCACCGCAGGGATCCGTCGTGTGCTTCCACAGGAGGAACGGGGTTCCTGATCCATCGCAGATGCCCCACGTGCCGGATGCGGCCCAGCCATTCGTAATCGTCCAGCCCGCGCCCGCGTAGAGCGCGTAGCTCGACATCTGCGCTTGGGTCA
>CAZPAT010000140.1:0-4112 GCA_964584485.1 uncultured Bifidobacterium sp. | reverse complement strand
CGGCCTCCCCGGCCCACCCGCACCCCTCGCACACCACGGCGTCCGCGTCGTCCTGCTGGAAGAACGGGATCGGATCAGTCATCGGCATCGCGGCGCCGGACACCTGACCGGCGGCTAGGGCTCGATCTCCTCAACGGCGTCGCGGTTCAGGAGGAACCCGTTTCCCGTCGTGTTGGTGCAGCGCACGCCGTCCTCGTCCGAGGCGCACGTGTAGTTGCCCGACGGTCCCTCCCAGGTAGATCCGTACGGCACCACAGGGCCGCCCTCGGGGAAGGGCTCCGGGTCGTCGGGTTCAAACGGCGGGCCGGTCGGCTCGAGGACCACCACGTAGCCGTCGTGCCGGGTGCCGCAGTAGAGCTCGACGTCGATGTCGGTGCAGCGGATGTTGCCGCTCGGGCTGTCGAAGCCACCGATGGCCTGCGCGTCGGCGCGGTCGCCATCGGTGGTGCCGGCGTCGGGGTCGGGCTGCTGCACGCCATCGCACCGGGCGAGCGCCTGCGGTGCGGGGCTGGCCTCCCAGCCCGAGAGCACAACGCGCGCACGGCTCGCCGGAACGCCGAACCCGATGTTGTCCGAGCCGTCGTAGCCCGCCACCACAACGCCCACGACCTTGCCGCTGCTGTCGATCATCGCGCCGCCCGAGTTACCCGGGTTCACCGCGGCATCGGTCTGGAAGAGGCCCGTGTAGTTGGTGCCTTCCACCTCGAGGTCACGATCCTCACCCGTGATGGCCCCCTGGGTGGCCGTGAACGCCAGGTCAAGCGGGTACCCGAGCGCGATGACCCGGTCGCCGATCTCCGCATCGGCTCCCGTGGCGAAGGAGAGCGTGCGGGCATCCAGGTCCGACTCGGTGCGCAACAGCGCGAGGTCTTCGTCATCGTCACTTCCCACCACGCGCGCGGCGATGGGGAGCCCCTTCTCGGGCTGCAGCTCGATGGCGCTCGCTCCGTCCACCACGTGGGCTGCCGTGGCCACGAGCCGTGGGCCGACGACGAAGCCGCTCCCGCTCCCCCCGCCATCGCAGGTGTCCACACTGATCCGCACCACCCCCTCGCGTGCCGTGCGAATGACCGCCGACGTCCGCTGTGGCGCAGGCTGCGTGGTGGCGACGCTCGTCGTCACCGTGACGACGGCTCCCCCATCCGACCCGCCGCACCCGGCAGCGGCGACGCATGCGACGGCAAGCACGGGAACGGCGATGAACCATCGGCGCACATGCGCCCAGCGGCGGCTCCTCATGAGGGGTCAGGATACGCCCGGCCCCGGAGCCACGCGCGTGCGTGCACGCGAGGGCGTGCGCCCCCGCTCTCTCTCCCCGACAGGGGTGAGGAGAGAGAGCGGGGGCGCACCCCGCCGGATCAGACAGAGGTGATGGCATGGACACCCAGCAGCCGTTCAGCGTGTACGTGATCGAAATCGACCCCCGGTGGATCCCCCGGGTGCCCCACGGGCGCAAGAAGACCACCCGCAGGCTGTTCTACGTGGGCAGCACCGACCGCCCGGGGGATGAGCGCCTGGCCGGCCACCTCACGGGCACCCGTGGCTTCGACAACGGCGCGGGCGCGGTGTTCGTCGCCATCCGCCGCGCCCGCGAGGCCGATGGCCTGCCCGCAACCCTGGTGGAGGGCGAGGATGTCCACCTGCGGGCGGAGATGACCGAGCGGTTCGCCACCCGGGATCAGGCCCGTGCCCGCGAGGGGGAACTGGCCGATGCGCTCATCGGCCAGGACGGCACGTGGGCCCTGTCGGACCAGGGCCGGTTCGCCGGACGCAAACGCGCGGCAACCGGTGGCGCATGAGGGCCCCGGTTGCCGCGCGCCACGCGGCGCTCAGGTCACGAGCCGGGGCAGTACACCAGCACCGAGACGGTGGTGTCGGTGGGGGTACCGCCTGTGGAGGTGCCGATCGAGATCACGGTCGGGCTCCCCGCCGCCGGGATGACGGTGTCCTCCCAGTTCGCCGCGCCGCTCATGACGTTGGGCGAGTAGATGCACGCCGACACGTCCACAGGGAACTGCGCGACGTAGTTGCCAGCGGACACGCGCGATGCCGTCACGCCCCCGGACTGCCTCTGGATGCTGGCGCCGGCAGCGCTCCCGGCGATCTGCACGTAGTAGGTCTTGCTCGACAGCTTGGCCTGGGTCACGCCGTTGGCGGCGATCTTCGAGGTGGTGACCGCGCCATCCGCAACCTTGGAGCTAGTCACCTGACCATCACGGATCTGGGGCGTCTGCCAGCCAAGGCCCGCGCCGGTCACCTGAGTGAGCGGGGTGACGCCCTTGGGGTTGCTCTTGTTCAGCCCGTAGGTGTTGTCGAGGGTGGACGTGCGGATGACACCCATGTAGTTGAGCGCCGTGTTCGAGCGGCGCACCGCGGCCTGGGAGATGCGCTGGTTGATGATGAGCTGCTCGCTGGAGTTGGTGCCGGCGGTCGCGCCCGAGGTGAGCATGACCGCGGCGCCTCCCGCGGCGGCGGCAACGGCGATGGCGATGGGGTGGATCTTCACGGAGAAGTCCCCTTTCAGGTCGGGACGGATTGAAAAACCGTAATCAGCAGGACGGACGCTGGGGATTCCCCCAGCCCGCGGGCCGCGAAGCCCCGCGTTTCACAGACGCGGGCTAGGTTTGCCGGGCGACCCACCGTGGAGGATCCCGTGCGCCCACCCCGTCCCCTGCACATCGCCCTGGCCACCCTCGCCCTGCTCCTCGCGGGCGTCGGCGTTGCGGCGGCCCATACCTACGACCCGGCGGCGCTGCGCGAGAACGCGGCCACCGGCGGGCGGTCCATCACCGCGGCCACCGCCACGATCACCGAGGGCACAAAGGTGTCGCTGTCGCGTGCGGCCCGAAACTCGGTGTACGCATGCCAGGAGGGCAGCCCCAACGCACCGGGCTCCTCATCTACCCCCTGGCTCAAGGACGGGCAGTTCACCTTCTCGAGCAAGCCCACCGTGGATGGGAAGATCTACTGGCCGGACGCACGGGTTCGCGTGTACACCACCTCCGGCGGCAAGCGCGTGATCTCGGCCAATGGCCAGCCACGCAAGACCCCCACGGGCGTCTTCCCCATCGCCACCGACAGCACCGCGTACCAGTACGACCGCAACCCCGGCACGGTGGGATCGCGCACGGTCAAGGTGACCATGCCCAAGACGCCCACGCGGCTCTCCACGCCACGCTGCCTGCCGCCCGGGGTGATCGGCTACCTCACCAATGGCACGGCCCTGTTCAATGCGCTCGATGCGCGGGGCGACGACGCCGTAGCGCACGAGGTACTTGACCTCTGCCAGGGGCATCCCGCCGGTGAGCTCTACCACTACCACTGGCCGTCGCTGTGCATCTCCAAGGCAGGCAGCACCACCAAGCCCAGCGGGGTGATCGGCTGGGCGCTGGATGGCTACCCCATCACCGGACCCCGCGGCGCAGCCGGGCGGCTGTATGAGAACAGCGACCTCGATGCCTGCCACGGCACCACCAGCACCCTCACCATCGGGGGGAAGAAGGTGCGCACCTACCACTACGTGGGCAACTACGAGTACCCGTACACGCTGGGCTGCTTCCGCGCCGCACCGGCCACCGACTCGTCGCAGGCGGGTGCGCTGCCGGGCGGCGGGGGCACAGGCGATGGTGGCGCCGGGGGAGGCCCGGGCGGCCCGCCTCAGGGCGGGGGGCCTCCGCCCCGGCCGTAGCGACGAGCCATGTCTTGCGCGATCGCACGATCGCCGCAACGCCTTCGCAACATGCCCGCGGGAGGGTGAGTGGTGACACCCCACCGGCCGTCGCCCCGGGCGACGGCGTCATGAAGCGAAGGAGACGACATGCAAAGGCGCCGCACCATCCTCGCCGCGCTGGGCACCATCGCCGGGGCGGCCGCCGTGCCCGCCCTCGCGATGGGACACGGCACCCTGTCCGAGCCGCCATCGCGTGTGTACGACTGCAAGTTCAACGTGCCCGACGACCCGATGTGCGAGGCGGCCCGAAGCGCCAACCCGCAGTCGCTGTATGACTGGATGGAGGTCAACATCGGCGACGCCGCAGGCCGGCACCGCGCACTGATCCCCGACGGCCGCCTGTGCAGCGCGAACCGCGACAAGTTCGCGGCTTTCGATACGC
>CAZPAT010000139.1:0-4137 GCA_964584485.1 uncultured Bifidobacterium sp. | reverse complement strand
CATCTTCGTGCGCGTGGAGAGCTGCACGTGGATCTCCACGCCGATGACGGGCTCGCAGGCGCTCACGTCACCAGCCCCGGCGGCCGCGTGTCGAACGCCAGCGCGCCCTCCAGCGCGTGGGCCGCGCCGAGCAGCGCGTTCTCGCTGAAGGCCGGACCCGCCAACTGCAGGCCCACCGGAAGGCCGTCCGCGAGCCCGCAGGGGATCGAGATGGCGGGGAGTCCCGCCAGGCTCACGGGGATCGTGCACACGTCGGCCATGTACATGGCATACGGATCGGCGGTGCGGTCGCCGAGCGGGAAGGCCACCGTGGGGGACGTGGGAGAGGCCAGCAGGTCCACCTGCTCGAATGCCCGCGCGAACTCGCGCCCCATCAGGGTGCGCACCCGCTGCGCGCGCCCGTAGTACTGGTCGTAGTAGCCCGACGCCAGGGCGAAGGTGCCCAGCATGATCCGGCGCTTCACCTCCGGGCCGAACAGGTCCCCACGGGTCGTCTCGTACTGGTCCAGAAGGTTCGCCGCCGGCGCGACCGGGCCGTACCGGATGCCATCGAACCGTGCCAGGTTGGCGGAGCACTCCGCCGGGGCCAGCACGTAATAGGTGGCCAGGCCGCTGAGCGCCGACGGCAGGCTCACAGGCACCACGGTGCCCCCAAGCTCCTCCACCGTGCCGAGCGCCGCGTCAATGGCTGCGCGCACGCCGGGCTCGATGCCCTCGCCCATGAGCTCCTCGACCACGCCCACGCGCATGCCCGACAGGTCCGTGGCGGTGGGCGCGACGATCCCGCCGGGCCACTCGAGGGATGTCGAGTCCATCGGATCGCGACCGACCATGTGCTGCAGCAGGAGCGCGGCATCCTCCACGCTGCGCGCGAGCGGACCCACCTGGTCGAGCGACGACGCGAAGGCGATCAGCCCGTACCGCGAGATCGCCCCGTAGGTGGGCTTCATCCCGACGATGCCGCAGAGCGCTGCCGGCTGGCGGATGGAGCCCCCGGTGTCGGACCCCAGTGACCACGGCACTTGCCGCTCGGCCACGGCGGCGGCCGAGCCGCCGCTGGAGCCACCGGGCACCCGCCCGTGGTCCCAGGGGTTGAGCGTGTTCTTGAAGGCCGAGTTCTCCGTGCTGGAGCCCATGGCGAACTCGTCCATGTTGGTCTTGCCCACCACGACGGCGCCCGCCGCCTCCAGCCGGGCAACGCATGTGGCGGTGTAGACCGGCCGGAACCCCTCGAGCATGCGCGATCCGGAGGTGGTGACCACATCGCGCACCGACAGGGCGTCCTTGATGCCGATGGGCACGCCGGCCAGCGGGGGCCGCTCGGGCATTGCGTCGATCTCCCGGGCCCGCTCCCGCGCGCCCTCGGCATCCACCGCGAGGAACGCATCCACGTCGTCCGCGCCGATCGCGGCCAGATGTGCGTCCACCAGTTCCTCGCTGGAGGTCTCCCCCGCCCGGATCGCGGCGATCTGCCCGGTGGCCGTCAGGTCCCTCAGGCCCATCAGTCCATCCTCGGGACGCCGAAGCCCTCATCCGTCGCGTGGGCGGCCTCGCGCAGGGCCTCCTCGCGCGGCAGGCCCGGTACGGGAACGTCGGGGCGCACCACGTTCTCGAGCGTGATCACGTGCGTCGTCGGTGGGACGCCATCGAGGTCCATCGCGCGAATGGCGTCGATGTGCTCGAGGATGCCCGACAGCTCCTCGCGCATCACCTTCTCCTCGTCGGGCGAGAGGCGGAGGCGCGCAAGGCGGGCGACGTGGCGGACGGTCTCGTCGTCGATCATCGGCGGAGGACTGTAGCCGCTCGGCCGCGGGGTGGCTGGTACCGTCGGATCATGGACGGCGAGCTCGAGGTCATCCGTCGCATCGCCGCCCGCGTCGCGCCCCGGAGTGGCGTCTCGGTCGGCATCGGCGACGACGCGGCCGTGCTGGATGATGGCACCGTCCTGGCGCTCGACATGGTCGTGGACGGGGTGCACGTGCGAAGGTCCACGCACTCGCCCGCCGACATCGGGCACACGGCGCTCGCAGTGAACATCTCCGACGTCGCCGCCATGGGCGCCATTCCCGTGGCGGCGATGGTCGGGCTGGGCCTCCCCCCGGATATCGGCGCGGGTGACGTGGACGCCATGTACGCCGCGATGGAGGAGCTCGCCCGTGCCCACGCGATGTCGATCGTGGGCGGGGACGTGTCGGCCTCGCCGGTCCTGTCCCTGTCGGTGGCGATCATCGGACGGGCGCCCGAGGGCATCCGGCCGGTGCTGCGCTCGGGGGCGCGCGCCGGCGACGTGCTGGTGGTCACCGGTCCGCTCGGGGCCTCTGCGGCCGGGCTCCTGTGCCTCGACCACCCCGATGCCGGCGGCGATGCCCGCGGCGCCCTCATCAGCGCCCATCTGCGCCCGCAGCCCCAGGCCGCCCACGGCCGCCACCTCGCCGAGGCGGGCGCCACGGCGATGATCGATGTGTCGGATGGGCTCCTGATGGACGCAGACCGCCTTGCGCGGGCATCAGGACTCGCCGCCGTCATCGACCTCGAGGCCGTCCCGCGTGCCCCGGGCGTGGACGCCGTGGCCGGTGCGCTCGGCACGGACGCCGCGCTGCTGGCCTGCACCGGGGGCGAGGACTACCAACTGCTGGCCGCGCTGCCCCCGGAGGCAGGCCGCGAACCGCACCTGCACGTAGTGGGGCACCTCGAGCCGGGCGCCGCCGGCGTGCGCGCCATGCGGGACGGGCGGGATATCACCCCCGACCGGCTTGGCTGGGAGCACCGCGGGGGCGCATCACCGCCCGCTGAGCCGCCGCCACAGGGCTGATGGCCACCACACCCGGTTGCCGATGTCCAGCACGAGGGCGGGGACCAGCACCGAGCGCACCACCAGGGTGTCCAGCAGCACGCCGAAGGCCACGAGGAAGCCGATCTGGGTGATGCTGACCAGTGGCAGCACCGCCAGCACGGCGAACGTGCCGGCAAGCACCACGCCGGCAGAGGTGATGACACCGCCGGTCACCGCAAGGCCGCGGAGCATGCCCTCATGCGTCCCGTGCGCGAGCGCCTCCTCGCGTACCCGGGCCATGAGGAAGATGTTGTAGTCGATGCCCAGTGCCACGAGGAATATGAAGCCGAACAACGGCAGGGCCGTGCTTTCTCCCGCGAACCCGGCGAGGTCGAACACCAGGCACGCGATCCCAAGGCTGGCCAGGAACGACAGGATGACCGTGAGGATCAGGATCACCGGCGCGGCGACCGCCCGCAGCAGCAGGCCCAGGATGATCGCGACGACCACGAGCACGATCGGCACGAGCAGCATCAGGTCGCGCTGGGACGCGGCGTCGAGGTCGGCCTCGGTGGCCGTGGGACCGCCCACCAGGACGCCATCGCCTCCCGCGGCCTTCACCCGCTCGCGCAGAACGGTGATGTCGTCGTATGCGGCGTCGCTGTACGGCGGGTCCTCGAGCGTGACGTCGTACTGCACGCCGGGTGGTCCCTCGGTGGCACGGCGCGCCGAACTCACCCCCGGCGTCGTGCGGATGGCCTCGGCCACCGCGGCCTCATCGGCGCCGGGCGGGATGATCACATTGGTGGGCGCCGAGGAGCCCGCCGGGAACGCCCGGGTGATGATGTCCTGGCCGAGGATGGAATCGACGTCCTGCCGGAAGTCATCTGCCGACGTGAGGCCCGTGTTGAACGACAGGAGGCCCAGCGACGCGATGCCCAGGATGAGCGCCGTCACGATCCATGTGCCACGGGGCCGCCGCGCCACGCGCTCCCCAAGGCGTCGCCACCAGCCCTGCGTCTCGCTGCTGCCGGTCGATCCGTAGCGCGGGATGAAGGGCCAGAAGGCCCGACGCCCGCCCAGCAGGAGCAGCGCGGGGAGCGCGGTCAGCATCACAAGCATGGCGAGGAATACCCCCATCGCGCCGATGGGTCCCAGCCCGGAGGTGCCGTTGACCTCGGCCAGCAGCAGGCACAGCAGCGCGGCGATGACCGTGCCCGCGGAGGCCAGGATGGCCGGTCCCGCTCGTCGGATGGCGATGGCCATTGCCTCGTGCTTGTCCTCGTTGCGGCGCAACTCCTCGCGGTATCGCGCCGTGAGCAGCAGCGCGTAGTCGGTGCCGGTGCCGAACACGAGCACCAGCA
>CAZPAT010000138.1:0-4147 GCA_964584485.1 uncultured Bifidobacterium sp. | reverse complement strand
TCGGCCAGGTGAAGCCCGCCGCCGAGGGGGTGGTATCGGCCGGCTCGGCGTAGGGAACGCCCTGGATCGCGGCGATGCGCCGGGCCAACGCGAATGACTGCTCGCGCAGTTCCCGGGTGTCGTCCTCGATGTGGTCACGGTCCACCCGGATGGCGGCCAGCATGCGGGTGCGCACGCGCTTCGTGCGGCGCAGCACCCGCTGCTCCACGTCCAGGTCGCGGGCCGCCGCCGTGGCCACCTCGGCACGGCGCGCCGTGCGGGCCTCGGCGGCCGCAGCACGCTCCTGCAGCACGGCGATGCGCGCGGCGGAGGTGCGCGTGAGGTTCCGGTACCGCGCCACCGAATCGATCATGCCGCGGTCGCGATCGGTGGCGCGCTCGATGCCCGACGCCGCGCCGGCGATCTCGGCCAGGCTGCCGCCCTGCAGCAGCCCGAGCAGCGGGTCGTCGTCCTCGGTGCGGTAGATCTCGCGGATGCGCTCGGCCAGCGCCTGTCTCTGCACGCGCAGGCGGCTGGTGGCGATGCGCAACTGCCGGCGCTGGAACGCCAGGTCGCGGTTCACCTGCGCCAGCGTTCCCCGGGCCAGGCGATGCGCGCGCACGGCCTCATCCCGCCGCGCCGCCAGCGGGGCGAGGCGCCCCCGCACCTCGCGCAGGCGCCGGTTGATGGTGGCGAGGTCGGATGTCAGCACGGCCTGCCGGTCGATCGCTGCGCGCAGGCGGGCTTCGGCGCTGTACAGCCGGCGGTCCACCGCCTGCTTGCGCTCCACCACCCCGGGTGCCGGGGCGCTCGCGGGCACCAGCATGAGCCCCGCCAGGGCGAGGGCGCACGCGGCGGCTCCGGTTGATGCGATCCGCCTCACGGGGAAGCGCATTCGACGGCGGGGGGCCCGGTCCTACAGGCCCGACCGCCGTCGGCGTTGCAGGTTCGTTACTTCTTCTGCGGGTCCACGGCGCGGAGCTCGTTGAAGGGGTTGATGGACCCCCCGCCGTTGGGCCGGATCTCGAAGTGCAGGTGCGGGACGGTGCCGCGCGCGTCGCCGGTCATGCCCATGGTGCCCACCACCTGGCCGGCGGTCACCTTGGATCCGGCGCTGAGCTCGGGGGCGATGGACTGCATGTGCGCGTAGTAGTACTCATTGCCCTCGGCATCCTCGAGCCAGATCCAGATGCCGCCCAGGCCGGTCTCCGACCGCGTCAGCCGCTTGATCGTGCCGTCGGCGCATGCCACCAGCGTCATGCCCATCTTGCCGATGATGTCGTTGCCCTGGTGGGAGCCCTGACCGCGCGGGTCACCGAAGTCGTTCGAGTAGCTGTAGTCACCGACGACGGGGAACACCCGCAGGTACCGGGCGCTGCCGGTGAACGCCACGGGGCTCGTGGCGACCGTGCGGATCTTGATGCGCAGGGTCTTCAGCACCTTGGCGTCGGCCACGCCCGTGGCACGCACCTTCATGCGGCGCTGGAAGATGCGCACCCCGGCACGGGTCTTCTTCCCGTACCGGCCGTCGACCGGCACGCGGACGCGCGCCTTGCGGAGCGCGCGCTGCAGCCGCTTCACGTCCGACCCGCGCATTCCGTAGCGGAGCACCGCGGCGGGCGTGGTGGCAGCGGGCGGCGTGGTGGCAGCCGCGGGGTCCGGTGCGGGCGCGCTCGCCACGGGTTGCGGGGCGATTCCCGAACCCTCCGGCGCGACGCTCTGCCCGCCTCCCGGGATCTGGTCGGGCATCGGCGATGCCACCAGCGCCGGGGCGCCCGCGCCGATGAGCACGGCGGCGATCACGCCGGCAAGCCGGCGACGCCATGCGGTCCCTGCGCGGGGGGTCGTGCTGCTGCGGTCGATGATCCTGGCTCCCTTTCCGCCACCGCCCGTGGAGCGGGCGCCACCGTGGCTGTAGGTCACCGCCCGACTGCCGGACGGCGCCCCTCGGAGGTCATTGGCCGCGGACGACCCTAGCGGCGCGTGCGGCGCAGTCAACCCCGCACGGGCACCGTTATTACCGTTTTCCGTAGTTTCCGCATGACACTGCAATCATCTATTGCAGTACATCCGGGGTACCGGTCAGTCCTCAGCCGCGTCCGGGGCGCCCCGGCGGCGCCGGCGGCGCGACACGGCCCGAAGCGAGAACACCAGCGCCAGGAACAGGATGGCGGCGCCCAGGATGATGCCGTTCACCACGCGTCCGTCCTCGGCGCCGGCGGAGGAGATCTCCATGCGCAGGCATTCGCCGTAGGGCATCGCCCACGACGCCAGGTACCGGTCGCGCGAAAGCTTTCCATCGACCGAGTACTGCGCGATGCGGGCGGGCATCGCCCACGCGTACCGGAACTGCAACCCCTTCTGCAACGCCAGGTCGGCGGTCGTGAAGTCCACGCGGCGGCTGCCGGCGTTGCACGGCGGGTCCAGCACGTCCCCCACCCCGCCGCGCGAGGCGATGGAGAACGTGGGCGCGAAGGAGCGACCCCGGTCCCGGTAGGCCGCGGTGAAGTCGTCCACCAGCATCGTCTGCAGCGGCACCCGCGAGGGAAGTCCGGTGATGCCCTGCGGGGCCTCGCCCCCGGGCGCGTTGCCGCTCTCGGGCGTGGTGGAGGTCGTCGTGGGCGACTCGCCGGGATTGGGCGCCGCCCAGTACCGGCCGGTGGCCGACAGGATCGGCTCGATCGGCCGCAACACGCCCAGTGCGCTGGTCAGGTCGTCCAGCTGCGACGTTCCGGCCTTCAGGCGCCGCACCGACCGCATCACCACGGTGCCGTCCGCCTCCGTGCGCTGCGAGAACGGCCCGCCCGAATCGCCCGGGGCCCGCCAGCGCTCGGTGCGGACGTCCAGGAACCGTTCGAACGTGCCCTCTTGGAGTTGGCGCGGCAGGTTGATCGCTCGCTGCGCGGCGGGATCCAGGCGCATCTCCATCAGCAGCGTGCCGCCGCCGTCCTGCGAGATGTCGATGAACTGTGACACCCGGGCGCTGCACCCCGACATCACCGGCACCGCGACCGCCAGGGCGGCGCCCACGGCAACGATGGACCGCGTCCTCACTGACCCGCCCCGCCGTCCAGGGCATCGCGCCGGCGCATCAGCGCCACGGCCCGCGCGCGCTCATCGGCGTCGAGCGCGCGGAAGTCCTCATCCGACAGGGCTCCCGCGCGGTGGTCCATCTCGATCTCCTGGATGGCGTCGAGCGACCGCTGCAGTTCCTCATCGACCGCGCGGCGATCGTCGGCCTGCCCCGCGAGGACGGGTGCGGGCGCGCGGCCGACCAGTGGCCACGCGACCATGGCCACCACGAGCACGCTGAGGATGGCGATGAGGACGTAGGCCATCGGGTCGCGAGGCTACTCGCGCACGCGGCCGTCAGCCCCCGCGGGGGCCGGAACAACGGCCTCGCGCGGACGCCGGGAGGGCCACACGGCCACCACCGACCCCAGCACCATGATCAGCCCGCCGATCCATATCCACATCATCATGGGATTGATGAACACGCTGATCCGGGCCAGGCCATCCGGCGTGAGCCCCACCAGCACCACGTACACGTCGCGGAATGGCGAGGAGTCCACGGCCACCTCGCTGGAGCGCTGCTGCTGGGCCAGGAACACGTCCACGCCGGGCTCGAGGGTGGCAAACCGGTTGCCGCCCTCCGAGACGGCCAGTGCGACGCCCACGCTCATCTTGTGGTCGTCCTTTGACCGGGTGCCGCCCTCGTTCGTGAACCGGTACCCGGACACCTCACCGGACTGCCCGGTGCGCAGCGCCAGGTCGCCCTGGCTCGAGAACGCTCCCTGGCATGCAATGGCGACGATGATCGAGACCACGCCCACGTGCACGATGTAGCCGCCGTAGCGCCGCCGGTTGCGCGTGAACAACTGGCCAAGCGCGGCGGGCCATGAGGTGCCGCCCAACTGGTGCCGCACCTTCATGCCCCGCCAGAACTCGCTGACGATGCACGCGAGCGTGAATGCCCCCAGCACGATCGCCGTGGCGGCCCACCAGTGCGCGCCGTCCTGCGCGAGGTACACGGCGGGTATCACTGCCATCACCGCAACCACGAGGGGGCCGCCGAACCGGCGGCGGAGTTCGCGTGGCGACGCCTTGCGCCAGGGGATCATCGGCCCCACGCCGGTGAAGAACAGCAGCGCCAGCCCGATGGGCGCGG
>CAZPAT010000137.1:0-4184 GCA_964584485.1 uncultured Bifidobacterium sp. | reverse complement strand
CGCAGTGGTTCCCGCTGGAGGGCAAGTTCGGGGTGCTCCCCCTCCTCAACGCATCAATCGTCATCGCCCTGATCGCGGCCGTCGTGGCCGTTCCCCTGGGGCTCGGATCGGCCATCTACCTCAGCGAGTACGCGCCCGAGAGGCTGCGCCGCGTGGTGAAGCCGGTCCTGGAGATCCTCGCCGGCATGCCCACCATCGTGCTGGGGTTCTTCGCGCTCGACGCGGTCACCCCCGCCCTGCAGATGGTGTTCCCGGGCCTCGGCCTGTACAACGCCCTTGCGGCCGGCATCGTGGTGGGCCTGCTCATCACCCCGCTCATCAGCTCGCTGTCTGAAGACGCCATGCGCGCGGTGCCGAACTCCATGCGCGAGGGGGCGTTCGGGCTGGGAGCCACGCGGCGCGTGGTGTCGCTGCGCGTGGTGATTCCCGCCGCGCTCTCGGGCATCGTCGCCTCCATCGTGCTCGCGATCTCGCGCGCGATCGGAGAGACCATGGCCGTCACGCTGGCCGCGGGCACCATCCCCAACCTCAGCTGGAACCCGCTCGAGGGCATGCAGACCATCACGGCCTACATCGTTCAGGTGTCCAAGGGCGAGGCCACCCGGGGCAGCCTGCAGTACGACAGCATCTTCGCAGTGGGCCTGCTGCTGTTCGCGGTGACGCTGGTCATCAACATCATCGCGGTGCGCATCGTGCGCAAGTACCGGACCGTGTACCAGTGAGCACCCTCGAGACTCCGTCACCGCCCCCGCCGCCATCGGCCACGGCCACGGTCCGGCCGCTGGCGAAGAAGCGTGCCCGGCCGTCGGAGCAGCTCTTCAAGTGGCTGGTGGTGGGCCTCACGGCCATCACAATGGCCATGCTCATCTGGCTCATCACCTCGGTGCTCATCCGTGGCGCCGGGTCGATCAGCTGGTCATTCCTCACCGACAAGCCGTCGTCCAATCCCGCCAAGGCCGGCTTCAACTCGGCGCTGCGTGGCTCGGTCGTGCTGATGATGGTGACCATCTTCTTCGCCTGGCCCATCGGGGTCGCGGCGGCGTTGTACCTGGAGAAGTTCGCCGCCCAGTCCGCCACCCTTACCGAACGACGCCTGCGCGAACGGCTCACGACCGGCCGCGTGAGCGGCCTAGGCGCGGGATGGGTGCATGCGCGCCTGTGGTGGCTGCGGATCCGCCCGCGCGTGGTGCACCTGATCGACGTGAACATCTCGAACCTGGCCGCGGTGCCCTCGATCATCTACGGCCTGCTCGGCCTGGCGATCTTCGTGGGCGTCATGGGCATCTCGAAGTCACTCCTGGCCGGCGGCCTCACGCTCGCGGTGCTGATCCTGCCCATCATCATCATCGCCGCACGCGAGGCGCTGCGCGCCGTGCCCATTTCCATCGAGCAGGGCGCCATGGCGCTGGGCGCCACACGGTGGCAGGCCGTGCGCAGCCAGGTGTTCCCCGCAGCCTTACCCGGAATCCTGACGGGAACGATCCTCGCCATGTCGCGCGCCATCGGCGAGACGGCGCCGCTGATCGTGGTCGGTGGCGTGGTGTTCAGCACCGCAGTGCCCAGCCTGAACCCCCTGGAGGCCGGCAACGAGGCCCTGCTGGCCATGCCGCTGCAGATCTACTTCTGGACCGACCAGCCGCAGGCATCGTTCCAGGCCATCGCCGCGGCGGGAATCATCGTGCTGCTGGCCACGCTGCTGGTGATGAACCTCGTCGCCATTATCCTTCGCAACCGATACAGCAAGCGCTGGTAGGAGAGATGACCACCAACGTGGACCCCGAGAAGACCGCCAAGGACTCACCCATCGAGATCCACCTCTCCGCGGGTGCCGCGGGGGGCGACGCCGGGCGTGCCTCCGCCGATCGCGAGGGCGCCGGGGCTCCTCAGGAGCCGCATCTCGGCCCACCCATCTTCCGCCTCCAGGACATGGGCGTGTGGTACGGCGATCACCACGCGGTGAAGGGCGTGTCGATGGACATCCCGAGGAACGCCATCACGGCGCTCATCGGGCCGTCCGGTTGCGGCAAGTCCACCGCCCTGCGCTGCCTCAACCGCATGAACGACCTGATTCCCGGCGCCCGGGTGGAGGGCCGCGTGCTGTTCGGCGATGAGGACCTGCTGTCGGGCGACGTCGATCCGGTGGACCTGCGCGGACGCATCGGCATGGTGTTCCAGAAGCCCAACCCCTTCCCCAAGTCCATCAAGGACAACCTCGAATTCGGCATGAAGGTGAACGGCATCAAGCCCACCGCCGAGCGCGTGGAGCAGGCGCTGGTTGACGCCGCCCTGTGGGACGAGGTGAAGGACCGCCTCAAGGCCGAGGCCTTCTCGCTCTCCGGTGGCCAGCAGCAGCGGCTGTGCATCGCCCGCGCGATCGCCGTGGAGCCCGAGGTCATCCTGATGGACGAGCCCTGCTCGGCCCTGGACCCCATCGCCACCCTGGCGATCGAGGACCTGATGAAGAAGCTCGCCGAGCGCTACACGCTGGTGGTGGTCACCCACAACATGCAGCAGGCGGCGCGCATCTCCGATCAGGTGGCCTTCATGACCGTGGAGGGCACCGCCGAGGGCGATCGCACCGGCGTGCTGGCCGAGGTGGGCACCGCGCGGCAGATCTTCTCGGCACCGAAGGATCCCCGCACCGAGGCCTACATCACCGGTCGCGTCGGGTAGGCGCTAGGCGCCGGGCCGCCCCACGGGCTGCACGGCGAGCACCGCGACGTCGTCGCGCAGGTGGGCCTCGTCGTAGCGCTGGGCGGCCTCGGTGAGGATGGCGATGCGCTGCTCCAGGCTGATACCGCGGTTTGCCGCCAGCACCTCGGCCGCGCGCTGCGCGCCGAAGATCTGGTCACCGCGGCGAGCCTCCACCAGGCCATCGGTGTAGATGACGAAGGTGGCCCCGGGCGGCACCTGCACGCGGGTGACCGGCCACTCCACCTCATCCAGCAGCCCCAGGATGGGGCCGCGGGCATCCACCTCCACCAGGCCCGCATCGTGATCGGTCACCAGCAGCGGACGTGGGTGCCCGGCAAGCGCGAACTCCGCCGTGCCGTCGGGGGCGATGATGCAGTGGCACATGGTGGCGTACACGCCCTGGTCGCGCTCATGCGGCTCGGCGATATGGGTGTTCATGATCTCGAGCACCCGCTGGGGGTCGGGGTCCACCTCCACCAGCGCACCCCAGCCGAAGCGCATCCGCGCCGCGCGGGCAGCCGATTCCGCGCCGTGGCCCGCCACATCCCCCACCATCACCGCAAGGCGGCCGTCGGGAAGCACCCGGGCGTCGTAGAAGTCCCCGCCCACCGCAAGCCCGGGGCTGGACGGCTGGTAGCGCGCGGCCAGGCGCAGGCCCGGAAGCGCCGGCAGCGACTCGGGCAGCAGGCCCTGCTCCACCGTCTGCCAGAGGCGGCGCTCGGCGCGCGCGGCCTCCGACCTCCGGGCGCTGGCCTCGGCCTCCGTGCGCTGGTCCACCACGCGGCCCTGCATCACGTTGAACGCGTCCACCAACTGCACCACCTCGCGCGCGCCGTGCTCAGGACGGGGCACCGACTGCTCCAGGTCACCCGCGCCCACGCGCCGCACGCCCTGCGCGAGCGCACCGAGCGGGGCACCCACCCGACGCCACAGCGCACGCGTGGCGGCCGCCACGGTGAGCACCGCCAGCAGTGCTCCGCCCACCACCGCCAGCACGGCGAGCCAGCGCCCCTGGTCGGCGCGCTCGAGCGCCAGCTGCCGCTCGGCCTCCACCAGTTCACGCAGGTCGGCCTGCTCGGCGCGCAGCGCGTCAAGGCGCGCCTTGTCGATGCCCTCGCCGATCCGCGCAACGGCCTCCGACACCCGCCCGTCGCGCCGCAGGTTCACCAGCGTCCGCGCCTCGCGGAACCACTCCCGGGCCGCGCGGTCGATCGAGCCCACGGCGGCCTCGAGGTCCTCATTGCCCTCCACCAGATCACGCAGGCGCCGGATGTTGCGCGGGTAGGTGCCCTCGGCACGCACGTACGGCACCAGGTAGCTGCTGCCGCCGGTGAGGGTGTAGCCACTCACCCCGGTCTCGGCGTTCAGCAGATCGGCCAGGATCACCTCGGACGCCCGCGCACGATCCACCGCCACCTGCTGGTCATCGCGGTATGAGGTGGTGGACCAGAACACCGCGAAGATGGCCACGGCGGTGAGCACGCCCAGCA
>CAZPAT010000136.1:0-4201 GCA_964584485.1 uncultured Bifidobacterium sp. | reverse complement strand
ACGGCTACTTCCCCGCCGGTCGCGACGGCGACGCCGTGGTGGTGTTCGACCCGGATACCGGGGAGGAGGCCGCCCGGTTCGACTTCCCGCGCCAGGACGAGGGCCGACTGCTGTGCCTGGCCGACTACCTACGGCCGGTGGACTCCGGGGTACGCGACGTCATCGCCCTGCAGGCCGTCACCGTGGGGCAGGAGGCCACCGAATACCTCGACCGCCTGCAGGCCGAGGAGGAGTACACCGAGGCCTACTTCGCCCACGGCCTCGCCGTGGAGGCCGCCGAGGGCATGGCCGACCTGGTGCATGCACGCATCAAGCGCGAACTGGGCCTGGGCGCCGACCAGGGCCGCCGGTACTCGTGGGGCTACCCGGCCTGCCCCGACATCGAGCAGCATGTGGACGTGCTTCGCCTGCTGGCGCCGCACCCCGATGAGATGGGCATGGGCCTGACCAGCGCGTTCCAGCTGACACCCGAGCAGAGCACCGCGGCGATCATCATGCATCACCCCCAGGCCACGTACTTCTCCGCCCGCCGCCGCAACCGCCTGCCGGAGGGCGCCGCCTAGCCCCCGGTGTCAGTCGGGGTCGCTCTGCTGCTTCGACAACCACAGGCGCGCCATGCGGGTGCCCTCGCACATGGCCTCCAACTTGGCCTGCGCGACGTCCTCGGGCACGAGGGACAGGTCGGGGGCCGCCACCCAGATGGCCGATGCCCGTCCCCCACGGGCGGCCTCCAGCACCACCCGCGCCACGTCGTTCGCGTTCTCTGCGGGACGGTCAGCCGATACCGCGATCACCACCTGCTCATCGGGGCGGAAGGCGTATGCACCGAGGGGCACCGGGCCATCCGTGGCGACGATCCGTGCCCCGGCAGCCACCAGGGCATCCGCATCCCCCGCACGCGCGAGCACGGGGCGGAATGGCACCGCGGCCACCGCCTCCTGAACCGCAACGGGGTCATCCATCGCGGCACCGGTGGTGATCACGTCGAGCCCTGCGCGCTCGAGGCGCGCGACCCACTCCCCGGGCTGCGGCAGGGGGCCCACGCACACCGTGGCCAGCACCGGAACGTTGATCCCGGCCATCTCCAGTTCATCCCGCCGCATGGGCCGACGCTATCAGCGGTACGAATGGCCCTTGCCCCGGAACCCCGTCCACCGGGCCGAACAGGTACTTTTACGCGGCTGAATAACCCCATCGGAGGGATTGCATGAGCAACGGCAGCGGCCCCGTCGGTCTGGACGCCCACGGCATCACCACCTCGGGCACCATCCATTGGAACCCCACGACGGAAGAGATCTACGAGCACGCCCTCCGCCGCGGCGAGGGGGAGATCTCGGCCGGCGGTCCCCTGCTGGTGAACACCGCCCCCAACACGGGGCGTTCCCCCAAGGACAAGTTCACCGTCAAGGAGCCCGGCAGCGACGACCGCGTGTGGTGGGGCCCGAACCAGCCCATCTCCCCCGAGCACAACGCGCACCTGCGCAAGGATCTCGTCTCCTGGCTGTCGGATGGCCGTGAACTCTTCGTTCTTGACGCCTTCGCCGGCGCGCACCCCGAGCATCGCCTCCCCCTGCGCCTCGTGAGCGACTCCGCCTGGCACACGCTGTTCGCCCGCACCATGTTCATCCCGGCGTCGCCCGAGGAGATCGCGGTGCACCAGCCGCGCGCGGTCATCCTGCACGCGCCCGAGTTCAAGGCCGACCCCTCCACGCACGGCACGAACGCCAGCGGGTTCGTGACCCTCAACCTCACCGAGCTCGAGATCCTCATCGGCGGCACGCGCTACGGCGGCGAGATCAAGAAGTCGATCTTCACGCTGATGAACGACCGCCTGCCCGAGGAGGGCATCCTCTCGATGCACTGCTCGGCCAACGTGGCCGACGACGGCCGCGTGGCGGTGTTCTTCGGCCTGTCGGGCACCGGCAAGACCACGCTCACCACCGACCCCGAGCGCCGCCTCATCGGCGACGACGAGCACGGCTGGGCCGACGACGGCGTGTTCAACATCGAGAACGGCTGCTACGCGAAGATCATCAACCTCTCGGCCGAGGCCGAGCCGGAGATCTTCGCCACCACCCACCACTTCGGCACCGTGGTGGAGAACGCCGTGGCCAACCCCGCGACGCGCGTGCTGGACCTCGATGACGACAGCATCACCGAGAATACCCGCGCCGCGTACCCGCTCACGCAGATCCCGGGCTCGGTGCCCGAGAAGCGCGCGGGCATCCCCAGCACCGTCGTGATGCTCACGGCAGACGCCTTCGGCGTGTTGCCCCCCATCGCGCGCCTCACGCCCGAGCAGGCGATGTTCCACTTCCTCTCCGGGTACACCGCCAAGCTGGCCGGCACCGAGGTGGGTGTCACCGAGCCGCAGACCACCTTCAGCACATGCTTCGGCGCGCCGTTCCTGCCGCAGAAGCCGAACGTCTACGCCGAGATGCTCGGGGAGCGCCTCGCGAAGACCGGTGCGACCGCCTACCTGGTCAACACCGGGTGGACCGGCGGCCAGTACGGCGTGGGTTCGCGGATGCCCATCAAGGCCACCCGAACGCTGGTGCGCGCCGCCATCAACGGGGAGCTCGACACCGCAGAGACGCGCCAGGACCCCATCTTCGGCCTGCACGTTCCGGTCAGCGTCCCCGGCGTGGACGCGAAGCTGCTCGACCCGATCCAGACCTGGCCGGACCCGGCGCAGTTCGACGAGACGGCGAAGAAGCTGGCCGCGGCCTTCCGCGAGAACTTCCAGCAGTACGAGTCGATGGTGAGCCCCGAGGTCGTGGCCGCCGGGCCGATCGCCTAGCGGCTACCGCGCAAACGCGGACACCGTGGCCAGGTTGATGGCCACGGTGTCCTCGATGCGCCGCCCGTAGCCCCCGGCCAGCAGCACGCATACGGGCACCCCGGCCGCACGCATGCGGTCGCGCACCATCCGGTCGCGCTCGGCCAGACCAGCCTGGGTCACCGCCAGCCGACCCAGCCGGTCGTCCTCATACGGGTCCGCACCGGCCAGGTACACGCACAGTCCCGGTGTGCCCCGGTCGAGGGCCACCGGCAGCAGGCGCTCCAGCGCGTCCAGGTAGGCGTCGTCGCCCGTGCCATCGGGCAGGTCCTCCTCCACGTCCCCGGGCACCCGGCGAAACGGGTAGTTCGCCCCGCCGTTGATGCCGGCGCAGGTGGTCAGCGGGTCCGGGCCCAGGAGCGCGTTCGTGCCGTCACCCTGGTGAACGTCCAGGTCCACCACCAGCACGCGGCGCACGGTGCCGTCCCCGCGCAGGCGCCGCACCGCCACCGCGACGTCGTTGAAGGTGCAGAAACCCCGTCCGGATGCCGCGAAGGCATGGTGCGTGCCCCCGCCCAGGTTCACCGCCGCGCCATCCGCGCACGCAGCGCGCGCAGCCGCGAGGGTGGCCCCCACGCTCCTGCGCCCGCGCTCCACGAGCTGCGGCGACCACGGCAGGCCCAGGGCACGCTGCTCGCGGTCGCTCAGGCGTCCATGCGCGACGCGCTCGAGGTAGCGGGGGTCATGGACCAG
Organism: uncultured Bifidobacterium sp.; assembly: GCA_964584485.1. GTDB lineage: Bacteria > Actinomycetota > Thermoleophilia > Miltoncostaeales > Miltoncostaeaceae > SYFI01. The sequence continues at coordinate 669 of CAZPAT010000136.1, read as the reverse complement.
GAGCAGGTCGGCGTCCTCCGCGGGCGGGGCCTCCAGCACCTCGGCCAGTCCGGCGGACTCGATGGCCTCACGCAGCATCCGGTAGCGCCCCAGCGGGAAGCGGTGGCCCTCCGGCAGCGGGTATGTGAACCGATCATGCGCGAACGCGCGCATCACGGGGCGCTCACGCGCCGTGGAAGTCGGGGTCCCGCTTCTCGCGGAAGGCCCCAAGGCCTTCGGCGATGTCGTCGCTGGCGAACGCCCGGTCACGCCACTCGTCGGCCACCGCATCTGCCCGGGCCGGATCGTGCCCGCCCTCGATCGCCCGGATGATGGCCCTCATGCCGGCCACGGCGATGGGACCGTTGGCCGCGATTGCCCGCGCATCGGCCATCGCGAGCGCGTGCAGCTCCAGGCGGTCCACCACCCGGTTGACGAGGCCGATGCGACGTGCGGCCTCGGCGTCGATCGGACGGCCGGTCAGGAACAGCTCGCGGGTGGCCGGGGCACCGATCGCCCGTACGAAGCGCCGGAGGCCGGGCGCCGCGTACACCCACCCCAGGCGCGCCGGGGGCATGCCCAGTCGTGCCCCGCGGGTGGCGAGCCGCCAGTCGGCGGCCATGGCGATCTCCAGGGCCCCGCCGAACGCATTGCCGTTGAGCGCCGCGATCACCGGCACGGGGCAGTCCT